>JAGLFE010000194.1 GCA_023144675.1 Thiomargarita sp.
AGGTTTTTTGAGACCATCACTACTTTGTTCAGGACTACCAATTTTCCTTATGATATTACCAGCACAATGTCAGATGGTGGATACTATGTAATTACTGTGGAAGCCAATAAAGGAGCAATAGAAGAAAATAGTCGAATTGAAGCTATTTGTCAGGAGTAACAATTTGGGATTCAGAGAAAAATTTGAGGCAAAGCATAGAGCAACAGATGGACATTTTGTACGTTCAAAAGCAGAAATGTTAATAGATAATTGGCTTTATATGGTGTAAATTGTTCATGCCTATGAGAGGAAATTACCAATAGAGAAAGATGTATATAGTGACTTTTATATTCCAACAAGCAAGGTTTATATTGAATATTGAGGTTATGAAAATGAGCCAAAATATCTAGCTAGAAAAAAGCTAAAACAGAAATTGTATAAAAAATATGGATTCAATTTAATAGAGCTTGAAGACAAAGAAGTACAAAACCTTGATGATATACTTCCCAAATTATTGCTTAAATATGGAATTCAATCATATTAATTTGCTCTAACAATTTGTTTCATGCGTGTTTATAATTATATGATTTATGTCTGATATAATCTAGCATAAACATTATTATTGGCTAATAATTGCTCATGGTTGCCAACTTCAATAATTTGCCCCTTTTCCATCACAACAATGCGATCGGCATTCACAATAGTTGAAAGTCGATGGGCGATAATAATAGTGGTTCGCCCCAGTTTTAACTTTTGTAATGATTGTTGCACTTGCGATTCAGATTCAGTATCCAAAGCAGAAGTAGCTTCGTCAAAAATCAAAATCGGGGCATTTTTCAACAAAGCTCGGGCAATGGCAAGTCGTTGTCGTTGCCCACCAGATAATTTCACTCCTCTTTCCCCAATAATAGTATCAAAACCGTTTGGCATTTGTTCGATAAATTCTATTGCATAAGCCGCTCTAGCTGCTGTAATTATTTCTTCATGGGATTTATTTTCCATTTCGCCATAAGCAATATTAGCCGCCACGGTATCATTAAATAAAATTACTTCTTGACTAACTAAAGCAATATTAGTCCGCAAAACGTTTAAAGGAATATGATTAATATCAATATTATCAATTAATAGTTGTTCGTTTGCTATAGAATAAAAATGCGGTAATAAATTAGCCAAACTTGTTTTCCCACTGCCTGATATGCCGACAAATGCGATGGTTTCCCCCGCTTGAATATTTAAGGAAATATTTTGCAAAGCGGGATTAGTTTGTGCTGCATAAAAAAAGTTTAAATTTTGGAAATGGATTTGTCCCGAAAAACGTGGAATTATTTGAGAATTAGATTGGGTAGCTGTTGGTTCTGAATCTTGGTCAATTAGCTTGAAAATACTTTGAGCAGCGGCTAAACCTTGTTGTAGTTGGTCATTTACTTTGGTTAAACGTTTAATGGGAGAAAATAACATACCCATTGCGGTGAATAATGAAACAAAACCACCAACGGTAATATTATCAGAAGCGGATTGTAAGGCAGCAATGTAAATAATTATACCTAAAACTATCGCAGTAAGCATTTGTACTAAAAATACACTAAATCCAGAAAATAACTTAGTTTTAACTTCAAAATAACGAACTTGTTCAGAAGTTGCTTGAAACCGCTTTTGTTCATAAGTTTGTCCACCAAATATTTTAACTAATTTATGTCCAGTAATAGCTTCTTCTAAAACTCGAGTCATGGCTCCCATTGCATCTTGTATGTTTAAGTTAATTTTTCGCAAATGTTTGCTAATAACATATACAATTATAACAATAAAAGGCACGATGCTAAAAACAATTAAGGATAACATCCAATTTAGGTAAAACATCCAAGCCAATAAACCTAAAACAGCTAAACTATCCCGCACAATAATAACTAGAGCATCGGTAGCTGCCGCCATAACACGACTTACATCATAGGTAACTTTTGATAATAAAACTCCTGAAGAAGTTTGGTCAAATTCGGTGGTGGGCAGGTTGAGTAATTTATCAAACATGGCTGCTCGTAAATCCATTACTAAATGCGAAGCTACCCAAGTCATACCCACACTACTAGCTAACATGGCTATGCCTTTGACCAAAAATAATCCCATTAGCAATAACGGAATTAATTTAATCATTTCTGGGTCTTGTTCGACAAAACCACCATCTAATAATGGCTGAATTAAAGCTGCTAAAATAGGATCGGTAATTGCCATAATAACGATTGCTAAAATGGCTAAAACAAAAATGTGCCAGTAAGGGATTAGGTAACTTAATAAACGTAAATAAAGTGCTTTGCTATTCATTTTTTAGTTAAAAATTCCCGTTACTGAAAGATTCAGCTAAATTATTTGCAGAATTAAATTATTCAAATATATCTTGCGTAATATTATTATACCAACTATGAGCATATAATAATTCCCGCCTTCTTACTTCCTCTGAAGCATCCATTGGCGATAAACCACCTGCACCTTTGAAAGTAATTTTATTATTTTCTAACTTATACACCGCCGCCACAGAAATCGCATAATCCTTACCTAATACAGCATAACAAGCATTGAGAAAATTAGGTGTTAGCATTTCTTTGCCCTGCAATGCCCTAACAATAGCGATGGCACAAACTTTGGCTTGAGAATTAGCGGAATAGCCAGATTTTGGCATTGGTTTGGCTATAGAAGCATCCCCAATAACATGAATATCTTTATACCGCATAGATTCAAAAGTTTGATGATGAACTGGACACCAGCCAGAACCATTAACTAAATCACTTACAACAGCAATATTACCTGCCTGTTGGGGTGGAATTAAATTAATCACATCAGCTTTATGCTGTTCTCCAGAGGTGCTATGTATAATCATATTTTTAGCATCAAGCTCGCTTACTTTACCACCTTCGGCAGCGGGAAGCCAATCGATTAAACTATTTTTCGTACCAAAGCCATATAAACGTTTCCAGGCTTGAACAAATAATTTTTGTTGGGCAAAAGTTTTACTAGGCTCTAAAATTAGAACTTTAGAAGCTGGTTTATGAGTTTTTAAATAGTGGGCAATTAAACTTGCTCTTTCATAAGGACCGGGATGACAGCGAAACGGACGGCGAGGCACTGAAATAATTACCGTTCCCCCATCTTGCATTGCTTCCAATTGTTTGCGCAGTAGTATTGTTTGCGAACCCGCTTTCCAAGCATGAGGTATTTTAATGCTGGCAATTTGTGGGTCATAACCTTCAACTTCATTCCATTTAAAATCAATTCCTGGCGCAACAACTAAACGATCATAATAAAAAACATCACCATTTCGTGTTGTAACTTTCTTGGAAATAGGCTCAATTTCAATTGCTAAATCGTGTACAATATTAATACCATAGCCAGCTAATTTGTCATAAGAAAATTTAATTGATTGTATCGAACGTTCGCCACCTATAACCTCGTTGCTCATAAAACAAGTATAATGATATTTATGAGCTTCTATAAGTGTTACTTCAATAGTTGGGTCGTTTTTGCGAATATATTTTGCCGCAGTTGCACCGCCTGCACCACCACCAATAACCACTACTCGTTTTTCAGCTTTCAATTTAGGTAATGTAGTGCATCCCGCAATCCCAACCGCTGTAACACTAGCCGCTACTTTAATAAAATGTCGCCGATTAAAATTAGACATATTAATTCCCCCCTAATTTATTGATTGTAAACGCTACCTAAATAATGAATAATATCCTCAATACTATCTTCTCCTTCTGCTTTGACTAGCATTTGTACTTGCAGTTGTATTGGTCTAGGCATATCCCGTATTCCAGTATAAAAATCACTCAAATTAAGCCGTAAATAATCCATCCATTGTCCTTCAATAATAGTTGAACCTTTGCCAGTGTAAACATTTTTTAAATGACACATTTGACAGTATTTTCCATATACCACTTTACCTCTAGCGACTCTATCAAGCTCAACGATTTGTTCATTCGGAATAAATTTTTGGTTAGCAAAATAATCAGCCATTTGCTTAAATTCCGCATTAGTGTAAGCTTTTGCCAAATATTTCATAACAGTTGCTGGACGTTCACCATTTTTAAATTCTTGCATGGCTTTGACAAAAGTATTTGGGTTCATACTGGCAATAATTGGAATAGCTGGACCTAAACTATTTCCCTCTTTTCCATGACAACCTGTGCAATTATCGACTAACATTGATAATTCATCGCTTGCCCAAGCGGTATTAAATAACAAACTAGCTAGCAATAATAATTTGAATTTATTCATTAGTTTGATATGCATTGTTTCTGACATTGACAAATATCATCAGTTAAAAGAATACAATCTTGGTTATTTGGACAGGTTCCCAGCGAATTTCGCGTACATTGACATTGTTGACTAGTTTCATTGAGTTGACAAGCAAAAACAGCTTTTTCTGATTCTTGAACACAAGCATTTGCGTTTACTTTTGGGTCTAGCTGTAATAATATTTCTAATACTTCAGTGCATTGTTTATTTTTTTGGTCAAGAAATTGATGCAACTTTTGGATAGTTTTAAATTTAGCTGAATCAAATTTTTTAGTTGCTTTAACAATGGTACTCAAATCTGAGGAAGCAATCACCGCATCGGTCAATTTGTCTAAGGCATCAATAGTTATATTTGCTGCTTGCATAGTACTGGCAAAGTCATTAGCATCATCAATAGCAATTAAAGCATTATCCGAAAATTGCATCGCTTGTTGAACTGCTTCCATTTCTTGCTCGTCAGCGGTTGGATAGCATCCAATTAATAAGCAATTAAATAGTATCAAATACCAAACATATTTTAGTTTAAATCGCATTTTAACACTCCTAAGTTAAATTAATTTAATTAAAAAGTTGTAAAATTAAAGTTGGTTGCAAATACAAATGCAGTATTTATTTTAGTTGCAAAAAAAATTTAATTTTATCCAAACAAAAATTAACACTTTTCAAAGTCAATAGCAAGGGAAAAATACCGTGCATAACTAAATCGAAAATATCAATTGGACGACTTAATACACCTTGAAATAGCATTCGGACTTTTTCAATTAAATGCGGTTCGGGGAAAAAAGGAGCTAATCCCAAAGTCAATGAACCAAAAATTAACAAATTCCATGGCAATTCTTCTATCCATGTAATAATTTTTTTCATTTAGCTCCTCGTTGCCGTAATTTTGCAAAAAACTCTCTTCGGGAAACTTCTTGATGCCAACCACATTCCTTATTTTGCTCTTCAATAACTTGGTTACGAATTTTAATCACCTCATTCCAAGCGGCAAAAGTTTCATCTGGAGTTTTAAATTTTTCCATAGATTGAACTAAAGGTTGGATTAAATAATGTCCTAAATTAGGATGGTAATTAAGATTTGCTTGCTCTTCTCCGCCCAAAATATCCAATGGCATTGCTGGACCAATTACCAACATTGGTTCTAATTTGCGTTTTTCAGCTTGCCAATTTGTTGGAATTACTAATTTGGGAAGTTTAGTCGGAATAAAAACTCGGGCTAACATCCAAGGGGTTAATAACAAAAATACGCACCAAATATCACTATGCCGAAAAGCACGTATTTCAATTGGTAAACTGTGATTAACTATCAATTCATCCAAAAAATAATCCTGATATAATTGTGAAAAAACCGCTAATACCTGCTTGACAATTGCATCATCATCATCCACACAGTTTAATAACTGCCAATCCGACATTTACAATAACTCCTTTAATTTGACCGCTAATTGTTGATATATAATCAGTTTACTCTGTTCTTGCAAATCTTGCACAAATTTCGGCAACCATTTTATGAGATGTTCTTGCCATAAAGTTTCAGAATATTGATTGGTTTCTGCAATTGAAGTTTTCTGTTCCAATAAATAAGCTGCGCATTCTAGTATAATGCCTAAATAATCTGCTGGTATATCTTCAGCGACTTCTAAACCAATTTGTTGATATAACTTTTCTAGTTTAATAACGGCTGGTCCGTTCATCATTTTACTTCTATAAACCGATTCAAATGGTGGACAAGCAGTAGGATTACCATTAACAAATAAGCGAGTATGTTCTACCTGCCAACTTTCCAAGGAAATATTCTTGAGTTCTTCTATCGCCTCATTTAGCCAATTATTTTCCTGGACAATTTCTTCCAAAATACTGATGCTTTCTTGATTTGGAACAGCGAGTAATAAGCTAAAAATACGTAATTCTTGTGCATCCATAAATAAAAATTCCTTTTATAAATAGTTTGGAAATACCGATATTTAATAGTTTATCAGTATTTATACAACAATGCCCTTACAAATTATTCATCTACAATAATATCAACTCCAGCCGGCGGAGTAAATATAAAAAGTTCCGCTTTAAGTTGAATATTTTGTTTAACATTTTTGAAAGCAATAAAAGTTTTTTGTCCCAAATTATCAATAAGTTTTAAACTTTGTAAAATACCTAAATTTAAACCAATTTCTATACTGTCAAACTGGGCTTGTTCCCCTTTAGGTATTAATTGAAACAATTGAATATTATTATTCGTTGCTAATTGGGTAACTAAAAAATCTTGGTCAATTTGATTATTATGCTGATTACTCAGTAAAAAAGCTGGAGTTCTGCCCAAAGCTCGGTTTAATTTTTTAACCGTTATTTGCTCTAAATCAGTATCATAGATCCAAACTTTTTCACCATCTGCAATAATTAATTGCTCATACGGTTTTTGATAATACCAACGAAAACGATTAGGGCGTTGTATATGAACATTGCCCATTGTTTTCTCCAGTAAATTATTTTCCTCATCATATTGTTCCTGCGTAAATTGAGCTTGTACGGAACTTAAATTGCTTAGAAAATTATTCAATACTTCATTGGCATATAATATATTAGGTAACAGGTAAATTATAAAACAGGATTTAGTTAAAAATTTAATCATTCTGCTTTCCATTTGATATTGCAACCAATACTCGGTTTTTGTGTGGAATTTACTGCTTTACCAGCTAATATTGCATCTAAAGCAGCTCGTATATCTTTTCCAGTAACAGGCTCATTATTTTGAGGACGTGAATCATCTAATTGTCCTCGATAAAGGCAGGTTAAATCTTTGTCAAAAATATAAAAATCTGGAGTACAGGCGGCTTGATAAGCTTTAGCAACTTCTTGAGTTTCATCATAAAGATAAGGAAAAGTATAAGCTTGTGCCACTTTCTTCATATTTTCAGGTGAGTCATCAGGATAATTCGCAACATCATTAGAATTAATTGCAATAAAAGCAACATTTTTCGGTTGATAATCCTTAGCTAACTGCACCAATTGAGCTTGCATATTTTTGACATAAGGGCAATGGTTACAGATAAACATGATAACTGTTGCAACATCAGATTTTAATTCATTTAGATTAGCAGTCTGATCTGTAACCGTATTTAGTAATGAAAAATCAGGAGCTTTTGTACCTAAAGGCATCATATTAGATGGCGTTTTTGACATTAAATTTTCCTTTTATTTAATAAGAATTAAATCGGTTCTAATAAAAAATAGCACGCTCAATGTAAGTCATAATAAACATTTTTTCCAAATAATTTTTTAAATGCCAATTATTTAAGAAAAATGTCTAATATATTCTTTTAAGAAACCAAATCAAAATCTATTTTTTTCTCTTCCAAATCAACCCGCACAACTTTTACTCGCACTTGATCGGATAAACGATAACTTTTTCCACTATTGGAAGCTAATAAGCGATGGTGAATATGGTCAAAATGGTAATTATCACCTTTCAAAGAGGAAATATGCACTAAACCATCTATGAAAATATCCCGTAATTCAACAAAAAATCCAAAACCAGTAACACTAGTAATAATTCCATCAAATTCCTGAGTTATTTTATCTTGCATATATTGACATTTAAGCCAACTAATAACATCACGAGTCGCATCTTCAGCTTGTCGTTCAGACGCTGTACATTGTTCCGCTAATAATCCCATTTCTCCCAAACTGTAATCAAAAGTTTCAGCAGTTTTGGCTTGCAAACAATGACGAATGGCACGATGAACTAATAAATCAGAATAACGGCGAATTGGCGAAGTAAAATGAGTATAAGCAGGATAAGCTAATCCGAAATGTCCCTGATTTTCAGTATGATAAATAGCGAGTTGTAAACTACGTAACATCACTGTTTGAACTAAGTTATAGTCAGGACGATCACGTACTTTTTCTAATAAGCTAGAATAATGATGCGTTTCAGGTTTTTCCCGTCCCCATAAAATTAAACCTAAACCTTTTAAAAAATCACGCAAAGCAACCACTTTTTTAGTTGTAGGTGGCTCGTGAATACGATATAAAAGCGGCATTTTTCTTTCGGCAAGCCACTCAGCAGTAGCAATGTTAGCCGCCAACATCATTTCTTCAATTAATCTATGGGCATCATTTCGCAATTGCGGCACAATTTCCTTAATCTTTTTCTGTTTGTCAAAAACAAATCGTGCTTCTACCGTATCAAAATCAATAGCTCCCCTATTTTTACGCCGTTTTAATAGTAATTGATATAATTGTTGCAGATGGTTAATATGCGATAATAAATGTCGATGTTTAAACTGCCTCTTGTTTCCCGCTAAAACTTTGGCAACCGCAGTATAAGTTAAACGAGCTGAGGAACGAATAACGGCTTCAAAAAAACGAGTTCGCCGAGTGCGTCCATAAAAATCAATTGCCAATTCACAAACAATAGATAAACGATCAACATTTGGTTTCAGCGAACAAAGTGTATTCGACAAGATTTCTGGCAACATCGGTACTACTCGATTAGGAAAATAGACTGAATTCCCCCGTTCCTGCGCTTCCAAATCAATCTCACTACCAGCTTCCACATAAGCCGCCACATCGGCAATTGCAATCAATAATCGCCAGCCTTTACCTCGTGGTTCACAATAAACTGCATCATCAAAATCACGAGAATCCTCACCATCAATAGTAACAAAAGGAATATCTCGCATATCTTCACGATTTTCCAGCATTGCTTTTGATATTTCAGGAGCAAATTTAGTGGTTTCCTGTAAAACTTCTTTTGACCATTTATGTGGTAAATCATGTGAGCGAATAGCAATATCTATTTCCATGCCTGGAGCTTGATTATTGCCAATTATTTCAACCACTTTGCCAAAAGCTTGTTTATGTAAGGTTGGTGATGACAATAGTCGAATTACTACCATTTGTCCATCTTTAGCCTTGCCTTGATTTTTGCGACCTTCAATCAATATTTTATGCGTGATGCGTTTATTATTTGGCTTAATATAAGCAACATTTTGTCCTTGTTTATGAAAAAACTGCCCTACAATTTCTGGAGATTGATGCTCTAAAACTTTAACCACAACTCCTTCACGCCGACCTTTATTATCAATCCCAGTAATATTGGCTATAATATGATCACCGTGAATTAATTGCCTCATTTCCCGCTGAGATAAAAACAAGTCGCCTTTGCCATCTTCTGCTATTAAGAATCCATAACCATCTGGATGACCCATGACTTGTCCACGCACTAATTGCATTTCTCCCGCTATTTTATATTTACGCCGACTGCGAACTAATTGGTTATCGCGCACCATCGCTTTTAAACGCCGTCTTACTGCTTGTATTTGTTCCTTTTCTGTTATATTTAATAATTCCGCAATTTCTATTGATGAAATAGGTTTGTTGATTCCATCTAATTGTTGTATAATAAATTCTCGACTGGGAATTGGATTTCGATAATTATTTGCTTCCCGTTTTGCAAAGGGATCAAGTTTTGATTTTTTTTTCGGTTGATTCATTGACTTTATTTAGTATTTGTGTAGAATATAAAAAATGCCGAGGTGGCGAAATTGGTAGACGCGCTAGCTTCAGGTGCTAGTAGAGGTAACTCTGTGAAGGTTCAAGTCCTTTCCTCGGCAAAAATCCTGTATTTTTCTATGTTAAATTTACGTTTTATTTTGTAAATTGTGTTTGGTAAAAATTTTATCTCTTAAAAATAAAAAATTTCGCTTTATATTTCCTATCATATTATAAACTATACGTATCAGAAATTAATAATTTTTCTATTGTTTCTGAATCTTTAGGTGGTGAAAAAAAGTAGCCTTGAACATGATGGCAATGTGCTGTTTTTAATAATTTTATTTGTTCAGATTCTTCAACTCCTTCTGCAACAACTTTTAAACTACAAGCTTCTCCTAAAGAAATAATTGCATTAACAATTTGTGCCGCTTTTGGTGAATCTCCAATTGGCTGAATAAAACTTTTATCAATTTTTAAGGCATCAATCGGAAATTTTTGCAGATAACTTATGGATGAATAACCAGTTCCAAAATCATCAATATAAAGTAATACGTCTAAACTTTTTAAATCATTTAACATCAGCATCGCAGCCTCTGGGTCTTGCATCATAGCCGTTTCTGTAATTTCAATCCGACAAGTAGGTCCTTTAATACCGGTTCGATTGATAATATTCTTAATTTGTTCAACTAAGATTGCTTGTTTCATCTGAATAGGAGATACATTAATATTCATACCTAGATTAGAATGGTGAGGAAATCGTTTTTGCCAGCGATACAATTGATTGCAAGCGGTTTCAAAAACCCATAATCCAAGTTCTCTAATTAATCCTGTTTCTTCAGCTAATGGAATAAAACTATCTGGTCCAACCAGACCTCGTTTAGGATGCAGCCAACGTACTAAAGCTTCTAAACTAACAATTTTACGAGTTTTAAGTGAAATAATTGGTTGATAATATACGCAAAATTCTTCTCGTTCAATTGCTTTACGTAAATCTGATTCCATTTCAAATTTTGAAATCATACGAGTACGCATTTCGGGGTCAAAAATTAATGATTTTTTTCTGCCTTCTCGTTTAGCTTCATACATAGCAGTATCGGCATCACGTAGAATATTATCTGCACTTGCATATTGCATATCATTAAGTGCAATGCCAATACTGGCACTTGGAGTAAATATTTCAGTCTTTATTTGGTAAGGTTGATTAACTTGCTTTTGAATATGTTTCGCAAATTGATTTAGAAGCCTTGTTTCAGGCGGATTTTCCAATAAAATAGCAAATTCATCACCACCAAAACGTGCTACAATATCTTGTTCCCCAATGCTAAATTCTAAACGATTGGCAATTTCTTTCAATAATTCATCACCCGCCAAGTGTCCCATTAAGTCATTTACAATTTTAAATTCGTCCAAATCTATGAAAAATACTGCAAAATTTTTATTATCTTCAATAAATTTATTCAAATATTCAGTAAAAACTACACGATTCCAAAGTCCAGTTAATTGATCATGGGTTGCATCATACTGCAATTTTTCTTCGATTTTCTTTTTATCAGTAATATCTTCTACAATTCCTTCATAGTATTGCATATTACCTGTGGTATCGTGTACGATTCTAATGGTTTCATTTAACCAAATAATAGAACCATCTTTACGATAAGCCTGATATTCAAAGTTTTCAATTTGAGAATTGGTTTTCAATAATTCTAAAAATTCAAACCATCTATCTGAATTAACATATATTTGTTCACCAATATCTGTAATTTCAGCACGAATTTCATTATCTGATTGATAGCCTAATATATTTACAAAAGCGGGATTAATGTTTAAATATTTTCCTTTAGAATCACATTGAAAAATACCTTCAATTGCATTTTCAAAAATATCCCGATATTTCTTTTCAGCTTCTAAACGAGCTTGTTCAGATAATCTACGTTCAGTAATATCTTCAATCATATTGATTAAAAAAGGATTATTAACATCTTGAACAATAGAACAACTTTGATTGGTCCATATAATAGTCCCATTTTTACAAATATATCGTTTATTTACCCGATAAGTATCATATTCACCTAAAATAACTTTTTTCAACATGGTTGCATCTATATTAGTATCATTAGGATGAGCAAAACTTTTTAAAAATCTATTATTAAGTTCATCTTCGCGATAACGTAATAAACTTTGTAAAGCACGATTACTATCTAATATTTTATCATCTAGGGTAGTTTGTACTATTCCAATAGCAGCTTCATTAAAAATTGCTTGAAAACGTTGCTTGCTATTTTTAAGTTCTTGAGAAATCTTTTCTCTAGTATTAATTTCTTTATTTAATGCCTGATTCGATTTTAATAAACTTAAAGTTCGTTTAGAAACTAATAATTCAGTTGAATGAGTATGGTTAAGTACCATATACATATAACGCCATAATCCCAAAGTAACAAATAAGCCCATAAATACAACTATCCACGGAAGCCAAATAATTTTTAATGAATCATTTTTGCTATTATAGAATTCAATACGTAAGGCTCTACCACCAAACTCAAAAGGTGTTGGCATAGATAGCCTATTGTTATCACTATATTCTCTCTTATTATACCATGGTGGTGCATATAAAATATGTGTTTGAGTTTGAGGTGTGTCATCAAACATCACCATAAATGTTTCTGTTCGATAATTAGATATTCTCAGAGTTTGCACGACTAATTCTTTCAATAAAAATGTACCAACTGCGAATCCAATCAATTTTTTATTTTGTTCATTATTAAATAATTGATAACAGGGCAATAATAATAATAAAGCTAATTTTTTACCTTGAGCAGTATGTATCCAAATAGCACCACTGGCAGTTAAACTTTTCGTTTCAATTGCTACATCTAAAGCTTGTTTTAATATTGGATTTGAAGCAAGGTCATAGCCTAAAGTTTCGTAATTAATTATATTTGGTTCAGCAAATAAGATTGGATAATAAACATCACGTTGTTTTGCTATTCGTCGATTGCCACCAATAGAAAATTCCCAAAAATCAAAATAATTACTATTTTTTAGTTTTTGTAATTGATTAATAACGGTTAAACGTTCAGAATTAGAAACCACGCCTATCCATCCTAAAGCCCGCATTCCAGGCTGATTTAACATCTCACCTTTAACAAATTTAGAAAAATTTTTTTGAGTTATAGGATAATGCACATTAGCTAAACCACTAATCGCATTTAGAGTATTGCCAAAAGTAGTAACTGTTTGACGCAAAATTCGTACATTGTTATTATTTTCTTCTTTCTTTTCATCAACAATACGACTATTTTCCCATTTATTAACATAAAAAAAAGCGATTAAAGATAGTCCTATACCAATACATGCAACTAAAAGTAAGATTAAATAAGCCTTGTTTTTAAATATTTTATTTGACATATATTAACAACTTCTAAAAAATAGGGAAAAGTTAATGCTAATTTAAAATATATCCAATTATTATTTAACTCATAATAATTTACAAGTTATTCAATTCTCTATGCTCAGAGACAAATATATGAGAATATAAATTAGCAATCCATTGTTTTCCTTCTTGAGTAACACGTAAATAGTTTAAAGCATCTTGAATGTAACGACTGACAATACCCCAATAAAAAGATGGATAATTAGTTTGTAAATCAAAAGGTGTATAATAACCAAGTGTTTCATTAACCTTAGTTTCTTGAAATTCGTAGAACAATGTGGGCAATTTTCTTATATAATGTGGGTCAGCTAATTGTCCAATTAAATCAGCCGCACGGACTAAACCAGGATAGGATGATATGTTTTGATGATCACTGTCATTAGGAACGGGGAAACGGGTTAATTCTATATTCGCCGCAATAACTTCGGCATCAATCAGTGGATTACCTCCAAAACGTTCTCGGATAAAAAGTTTGCCCCGATCAACATGATAAGGAGACATAGAAGCATCGGTTGCTCCATCAGGTAAAGTAATCATTTTATCATTTTTACCAGTTGTATAATAGCCATTATGATCATCACGACAAATACCTCGAATATGTCCTATATCATGGCAAAGTAGGGAAATAATAAAATTCAACCAATCTCGATGCGAAACACCGCCTTCACGAATATGTTTGCCACGGAGAATTTCTTGCCCAACTAAAGTAACCATTATAGTATGCTCCATATTATGGTAAAGTGCATCACTATTAGCAAAATGTTCTAATGCCATGCGCCCTGCCCAGGCAATAATTTCACTATTAGCAGATTCTAATGCACCATAATTACGACGATAAGCTAATCGAAGTTGTTCAACAAAGCCATCAATCACTAATTGAGTAGGATTAAACATATTTTTATTAAAATTTAGGTTGTAACAAGAATTAAATCTAAATAGTTAGATTACAATACTAATATTTAGTACTTATGGTTTAAATTTGATATAAAATTATAGGTTTATTTATATTAAACATATCAATAATATATTATTATGTTATTAATATCTAATTATGATATATATTATTTAATATGTAATTTATTAATTGAAAAATATTAACTTTTTAAGTTTTATATATAGATTATATATATTTTTTATATTAAAATCTATTTTGCGTGAATTAATTTCTATTAATTATCTATATTTTCATTTATAATTAAATTAGTTTTCTTGGACAAGAAGTAAATGCTTTTTATTAATTTCTAGTTACAGGCTTCAAAAATAAATCTATTTAAATTAGAATATAAAAAAATTTGTTATATTATCAAATAACTTTATTACTAATTACGTAATTATTAAAAAAATCCCATAGATTATCAATCTATACATCAAATCCTGAATTAATTTCTAACTAAATAAATATTTTGAATATTTTTATGTTATTTTAACTCATTGATTTAACTGTATTTATTTTAGCTCTTAATTCACATTTTATTACTAATAAATAATAATATTTACATATATTTTAGGTAACTACCTACCAAGTTAAGA
>JAGLFE010000195.1 GCA_023144675.1 Thiomargarita sp.
GAGTTAATTATTGTGGATAATGGCAGCCAACAAACTGAAACTTTAGAGTATTTACGGCATATTCAACAGGATAAACGAGTGCGGGTTGTGCATCATAACGCACCCTTTAACTATTCGCAACTCAATAATTTGGGTGTTTCTTATGCCCAAGGTGAAATAATTGGCTTGATAAATAATGACTTAAAGGTAATTACTAGCGGGTGGTTGACCGAAATGGTAAGTCAGGCATTGCGTCCCGAAATTGGAGCGGTTGGAGCTAAATTATATTACAGCAATGATACTATACAGCATGCAGGTGTGATTGTTGGTTTAGCGGGTATGGCAGGACATGGATTTAAACATTTATTAAAAAATACGGCGGGCTATCAGTGGCGACCGTTTTTGGTGCAAAATTACTCAACCGTAACCGCGGCTTGCTTAGTCATGCGACGGCAAATATTTGAACAATTTGGTGGCTTGAATGAAAAACATCTAAAAGTTGCGTATAATGATGTTGATTTGTGTTTACGCATTCGTGAACAGGGCTATCGAATTGTTTGGACTCCTTACGCTGAATTATATCATCTTGAATCTGCTAGTCGTGGCACTGATGATAATTTAAAAAAACATTTACGTTTGCGCCATGAATTGAATTATATGCAATCCCATTGGAGAAAACAACTGTCAAATGATCCTTATTATAATCCAAACTTAACTAATGAATATGAAGATTTTTCTTTGGCTTATCCGCCTAGAGTAGCGAAAATATAATACGTATAAAATTAACTAAAAAATGTGGTATGCAATTTTTCCTCATATTTTGCTTATAAAAAATCCTGATAATCCCTAAATCCTGCATAATCCTGTTCAAAGCCCCTCATCCCCCCAAACCATATTTATCTCACTTGAAAGAGTTTAATTCATTTTAGGTCGAATTTCAAAAATTTCCTGAGAACGATAAAAACATACATCAAATTCCATAAAGAAATTAACTTGTCCTAAAATCAAAGGTACATTTTCTGAGCGTGTCCAAGCAAAAGCTAAACGTATTGGCGAAAATTTGCTTATTGCTGCTGTCATAAGTAACCCATAAGCTGGTAAGTTAGCCAAGTTTCCAGCTAGTTGTATAGGTGTATTTTGTTGTTCCCATTTTGCGCCAAGCTGTAAGCCAATTTGATAGGGCATTACGTTAACACTTGCGCCAGTATCCAGTAGAGCTAATGTGTTTACGCTATTATTTTCGTAATGTAAAATAAGTGGCAAATGGGGGAAGACATTAATCCCGCCAAAATCATCTGAAATCTGACGGTATGCAAATTGTTCTGCATTTAGCATTTTTAATGTCCTTGTTTATCTTGTTCCAACATATTCAATAAAGTATTAGCTGCATCAGAAGCATCATAAAGTTTCCAATCCAAATAATTTTTACTAACGAATGGTAAATTTACCTCTTCTTCTTGTACTAATTGTGAAATTAAAAATTGAACAATACGAAGCTTATCAGTTTTTGGTAAAACCTGTAATGTAGGTAATAATTGATTAATTGACATATTTGCTTCCATTTTCTACCTTCCTGATTAATGTTAAAAATAAACCCTGCATAATCCTGTTCAAAGCCCCTCATTTCCCCAAACCATATTCGCATCCCATTCTCTAGCTTGGGAAAATTTGGCTTCTTCGATTTTGCTTACTTTTCATCAAAAACGATAAGCATCTTTTCTGTGCCTTACTGCAATAATATCTATCAATTTCTTTTCTTCATCTACAGAATAAATTATCCGATAATCACCGACACGAATACGCCATAAATTTTCTTATCCCTGTATTTTTAAACAACCTTGAGGATGTGGGTTTTTTGATAAAGCCTCAATTTTGGAAAACTTGCGTTTAAGTATGATTTTATCAAGTTTCCCTATTTCTTTACGTGCTGAACGGCAAAGTGTAACTTGATATTCAGGCATTTTTTAGTTTGCCCTGTTGTAGCAATTCTGCTTTGAAATCATCTAAAGATTCGCGTGGTTCATCCTTACGTTGTTTAGCTAACATATTGTCATAAAAATCTTCCCATAATTTGCCATATTTTTCTAAATCAATGACAACGGCAATTTGTTTTTGCTGATCATTTACAATAAAATTAATACCTTGCATAGTGTTTTTTCTCATATTTTGCTTAGTTATAAAAAATCCTGTCCATCCCTAAATCCTGTTCAAAACCACTGACTCTTTATTTCCTATTGACTTGGCAACCGTCATTAATAAGCCAAGCTCTTTTTTTATTACCACGTAAATCACAATTTTCTATAGTACCCATTCCATCATTATGAACATAAACACCTGTATTATTTTGCTTAATTCTAAATAACTACCATATAATTTAGAAAAAAGGCGACCACGCTGGTTCTCGTACTTCTTCACCCATAACTGATAAACGTTGACGAACCCGTCCATCCAATGAAACAGCGGCTAATTCAGAACCAGTTGCATAAATAATCATGCCTCCGTTGGGTGAAAAACTAGGCGATTCATCTAAACTGGTTTTGGTTAAAATTTTCAA
>JAGLFE010000196.1 GCA_023144675.1 Thiomargarita sp.
TTTGTTCAGGACTACCTTTAATAGAAGCTATACCTGTTAGGTCTTTGATACTTGGTAGGTTTTTTGAGACCATCTTTGTTCAGGACTACCTATATTTTTAATAAAATGATTTAAATAATTATGTTTTTCTAATTTAATAATTTTAGTAATAAAAAAATTACTATTACATTAATGATTTAAACAATAAATTTATTGAATATTATATATTTAAAATTAAGCATGATAAAAATAAAAATACCGTATAATAATATTATAAAGATAAATTTCTTTAATAAAAAGTGAAATATATTTTATGCTATCATAATTCATATCAACTTTAGATTTTATTTATAAAAATAAGATTTTTCGATAAACATATAAAAAAATTAATTCATTCTAATCGGTGTGATTTTTGCAAAAACTAAATAAGCAAACTATATCTAAAATTACACTAAACAAAATTTTACTATTATGACTTCAGATAAACATATTGTTAATGATAAAATGGCTATAGAAGAAAATAACATTTTTTCGGATGATGATAATCTATTCGCTGATGATGGAGATATAGCAATGTCCCAAATTGATGATAATAATGCGTGGGAAATTATGATTATTGATGATGAGGAAGATGTTCATCAATTAACTCGTTTTGTATTAGATGATTATGTTTATGATGGAAGAAAGTTAAAATTTATTAGTGCTTATTCTGCTAAGGAAGCTGAAGAAATGATACTTCAACATCCTGATGTTGCGATAATTTTATTAGATGTTGTCATGGAAACCATTGATTCTGGATTAAAATTAGTTAAATATATCCGTGAACAACAACAAAATCACTTTGTTCGTATTATTTTACGTACTGGACAATCAGGCTACGCTCCTGAAAAAGAAGTGATTATGAAATACGATATCAATGATTATAAAAATAAAACTGAATTAACTGATCAAAAATTATTTACTTTAGTTACTTCAGGTTTAAGAGCTTATTTCAATATTATAGAAATTGAATCCTATCGACAAGATTTAGAAAAGAAAGTTGAAGCGCGCACACGGGAATTACAGCAAAAAAATGAGGAATTAGTTATTTTAAATAAAAAATTAATTCTGTTAGATGAGGAAAAAAGTGAATTTTTAAGTATTGCCGCCCATGATTTAAAAAATCCTTTAGCATCTATTCAATCTTTAGCAAATTTAATTCGAGCTGCTTTTAATGACTTTCCAAAAGAAAAGCTCATTGAATTTGCTTATATGATTGAAACCAGTTCGCAAAAAATGTTTGATTTGATTAAAAGTTTATTAGATGTTAATGCGATTGAATCAGGTGAAATGAGTCTAATTATTGATTCATATAGTTTAACTCCTATTACGCAATCGGTTATAGAAAATTATATAGAACCTGCAAAACAAAAAAATATCAAGCTAAATTTTACTTCTACAAAAAAAGACAGTAAAGTTTTAGTGGATGAAAGTGCAATTTATCAAATATTAGACAACCTAATTTCTAATGCCATCAAATATTCACCTTATGATAAGAATATTTATATTCGTATTTCAGAAATTAAGAATACTGTACGTTTTGAAATACAAGACGAAGGGCAGGGGTTAAGTGAAGATGATTTAAAACAATTATTTGGTAGATTTAAACGACTAACACCGCGCCCAACTAATAATGAACATTCCACTGGCTTGGGACTTTTTATTGTTAAAAAATTAGTAAATTCTATGAATGGTAAAGTTTGGTGTGAAAGTCAAGTCGATTTAGGTTCAACTTTTATTATGGAATTTCCAACTGCAATTTAATATTAACTTTATTATAAACCCACATCTCAAAAAAGGAGAATAAATATGAAAGTTACTGCAATAGGTGTACATTCCGCCTTTGCTGTTGGTAAATTTGAAGATGTTATTTCTAAACCAGAAGTGGAAAATTTAGTCTCGAAAATAATAAATTCTCCTGAATTTAAAAATGCTTCTGAAGAAACTATTTTTGCAGAAATTGATAAATTAGCCCAGCAAGTCTATTTACCAAGATGGCAATCCAATTTTTTACTAGAATTTGATATGCCTAGTAAGAAAGGAGGTCGTCCTTATCGTTTATTAATTGATGCTGGTGGTGATGTCAGACACGCTTTACAAGAGATTGGATTAACTTCTAGTGATATTGATGGTGTTTATATTTCCCATCCGCATAATGACCATATTGGTGGTATTGAATACTTGGCTTTAACTACCTTTTTTAACCCTTTTTATACTCCCGCCAAGAAAGATTGGTTAAATAAACAGTTTATTGCAGATAAATTATTTTTTGAACATGAATGGTGGAGAATACCGCCTAATAATGCCAAGCCCGATTTGTTTATCCATAAAAAAGTATTAAAACCTTTAAAAAGAGCGGTTGGTCCTGGTTTAGATACTTTACAGGGTGTACCCAATGTTTGTTTAGAAACCTATTTTGATGTCCACATTTTAGGCAAACAAAAAAATGGTCAAACTAAATCTCATATATTCCTAGATGGTGAAGGTTATTGGACTTTAACCCCTATTTTTGCTATGCACGTTATTTCTAGTTCAGAAGAAATGCCAAGTTATGGAATCAGTTTACAGCATTCTAGTGGTTATAATGTTTTAATGCCTACTGATATACATTCAACAGTCCCAATCCAATTAAAATCACATTATAAACGGGCGAATATTATTTATATGGATTGTGAAACTTCACCGTTTGCTTCTGGTGTGCATCCACATGTTTCTGATTTAATCAGTAAAATGGACGAAGATGTTCAGAAAAAATGTTTACTTTATCATTATGATGCTTATCCTGATGTACCAGAAAATATGTTTGGTGGTATTTTAAAAACAGGTGATTCGCATATTTACCCAAATAAAGATAATTTAAAACAAGATTAAATAAGGGGCAAATAATGGAGAATTTGTTACTGGAAAATTCTCATAAACTGTTACCTATTCACATCATTAGTGGTTTTTTAGGCAGTGGCAAAACTACGTTACTAAATCAATTGATTCAACAACCTAATATGCAAGATACGGTTGTTATTGTTAATGAATTTGGAGAGGTTAGTATTGATCACTTATTAATTGAAACTTCTACTGAAGACATAATGATATTAGAAGGTGGATGTGTTTGTTGCTCAATACGTAGTGATTTATTAACTACTTTGGAAGATTTATTTAATAAACGCCTCAAACAAGAAATGCCATCTTTTAGCCAAGTTTTAATAGAAACAACTGGTTTAGCCGATCCTGTACCTATTATACGCACTTTAATGGATGATGATTATGTTTCTAGGCATTTTCGTTTGGGTACAATTATAACCACGGTAGATGCTGTATATGGAAACCAACAACTAAAAGAATTTGATGAATCAGTTAAACAAGCAGTATTAGCAAATCATATTATTTTAACTAAAATTGATTTGGTGGCAACGGATATTATCCAAGAATTAAAACAACGTTTGCATCGAATTAATCCTTCTGCGTCAATCCAAGAAATTAATCTCAAGCAAAATTTTATTGATAGTAGCAAAATATTTGAAACTAGTCATTATCATATAGAAACTCAACAGTTTGATATGCAACGCTGGTTGCAAGCTGATATTTATATCAAACATGAAAAGCAAGCTGTTTTAAATCAATCAAGTCATCATCACCATGATTCTTATATTAAAACCTTTTGCATTGAATATCACCAACCGTTGCATTGGATAACTTTAGAACACTGGATAAGGCAATTAACTCGCTTACGAGGAAAAGATTTATTAAGAGTTAAAGGTATTGCTTATACCTACGAAACGGATTTACCTGTTGTTATTCAAGGTGTTCAGCATATTTTTCAAGCTCCTACTACTTTAAACTCTTGGGCGACCAAAGAACGATTATCACAAATTGTTTTTATTACTCGTAATATTAATAAAGATACAGTTGAGCGACTCCTGCATACTTTAATTAACAGCAAAAATTCTATAGACGTTTGTCAGGCTGCACTTATTTTGCTTTAATTTATTGGATTAATGAAAATCAGCAAATTAATTTTGGCAACTAAAGTTATCAGAAAAAAGAATTAAATAATAGAAAAAATATAAAATCAAGGTCTGAAATTAAAAAAAGTGGCTTTGAGATGATTTAAAAAGGTAGGTTTGGCTATGGGTGGACTTGAACCACCGACAACAGCATTATGAATGCTGTGCTCTAACCAACTGAGCTACATAGCCGAAAAAATTTATGGGATTAATTATACGATTTTGTATCATTTTGTCAAGTAAAAATTGAAAAAAAATTTAATTACTTGAAGAAAAACTAAGATAATTAAACCAAAAAAGAAGACGCTTTAACAATTGGAAACTGTAAAATAAAACGACTACCTTGATTATAACTAGGATCGATTCTAATTGAACCCGAATGTAAATTAGCTACTTCCTGCGCAATAGCTAAACCCATACCAACTCCTGCGCAATCAGAAAAAAAAGGTTCAAAAACTTTAAAATGTAATTCTGCTGGAATACCGCCGCCAGTATCTTCAAATACGACACTAATTAAATTAACACTATTACTAATAAAAATACGTAATTCTCGTTGCTTATTATGATTGCTCATTGAAGCAATGGAATTATCAATTAGACTCTTAAATAAACTCCGTAAACGTCTTTCATCCCCCAACAATGATGGCAAATTCAATACTGGTTGCCAGCTAACAACAATACCTTCGGCAAGTAATCGTTGCGTATAAATAGTCAATATATCATGCAATAACTCATTTAAATTAACTGGTAAAAATGAATTAATTACTTGATTATTAACTGATTTGGTACAAACATTTAAGTGTTCAATAGTATGATTAAGGTCAGCTAAAATACTTTGCAAAGTATTCGCGAATGGTTTCTGAATACTATTTTCTGAACGCCGTTCTACCATAGCCAAAGCGGCAGAAATAACATTAATTGGTAACTGTAACTGGTGTATTATTCCAGATAAAATTTCCCGCATTTCATCAATTAATTCCTCCTCAGCCAATGAAGCACGTAAAGCATTTTTATGCAATTCTTCCTGTTGACGTTTGTTGCTAGTAATTTCTCTTGCTAATAGTAAAAAATACTTTTTATAATTAGTTTCTGCATTACAAAACCAAAATCCTGAACAAATAAACCAGCGTGGATGATAATTGAATTCAAAAAAAATTTCTTGTTCAATAAATTTACCATTTTCTTGACATAAAACTTTCCATTTAAAACCCAAAACTTGTTTTATAGTTAGCCAAAAAGAATCCACAAAATTATTTTTATTATTATAATTAACAACACGTTTGAAAGCATTATTAGCATGCAATATATTTAATGTTTCATCTGTTATAACAACCGCTGTTTTTAACTGTTCAATAATTTCGTAAAATAAATGGAATGGAAGATGCGCTGAGGAATAAGTTTTCATATATTATTAAAATGTAACTATTTGTAAACGTCTAATAATTTGCTCTATAATATCATTGAACATTTCCTCACGTAATATCTCATCCTCAGACCACATAGCTAATACCGCTTGTTCATCAAATAGATAATCACGTAATAAACTAATTTTCTGTTTTTCTAAAAGCACTGTGCCATCAGATTTTTTTAGCTCCATTTCTACCCGATAATTAAGTTCAAATTCTTCTTGCTTACCAGTAATAGATGAAACGCTTAACACCCGCCTATCTATCGCTTCATCAGATAAATAAATAACTACTTGGGCTTTATCAATGGCTGAACTTATCTCGACATCTGCTTCCATTAACCGCAATTTAATACTTTTAGCAATTTTATTTGCGGATGTTGATTGAATATAGGCAGATGAAAATTGAAATCCACTTCGACCATGACCCCGTAAATGAAAGCCACAATTGGATAAAACTAAACTTATGGCAATTATAGAAAAAGTAAAATATTTCATACAGCAACCACATTAACTAATCTTTTAGGCACCACAATCACTTTTTTCACGGTTTTATCAGCTAAAAAGTGTTGAATCTTAGGAGCTTCCAACGCAATATTTTCAATGACTTCTTTTGTAGCATCAATTGGAACAGTAATATGTTCACGTAATTTGCCATTAATTTGTACTACCATTTTTATGGTGTTGCGTACTAATGCGTGTTGTTCAACAACTGGCCATGTTGCATCTATAATTAATCCAGAATGACCTAATTTATTCCACAAAGTTTGAGTAATATGCGGTACAATAGGAGACAACATTAATACAATAATTTCCAAACCTTCTCGAATAATTGTCTGCATTTGAGGTGTATTTTCAGCTTTGCTCAAAGCATTTAATAATTCCATCGTGGCTGCAATTGCGGTATTAAATGTGTAACGGCGACCAATATCATCGCTAACTTTCTTAATTGTTTCATGAATTTGGCGACGTAAATTTTTTTCAGTGGTCGTTAATTTATCAACTGCTAAAGGTGGTACTTCTGAGTCAATATTTATCATTACCTGTTTCCAAAGCCGCTTTAGAAACCGAAAAGCCCCATCCACTCCACTATCCGACCATTCTAGGGATTGTTCTGGAGGAGCAGCGAACATAACAAATAAACGAATCGTATCAGCTCCATATTCATCAATTAAACCCTGCGGGTCAACTGTATTACCTTTCGATTTAGACATTTTTGTTCCATCTTTTAACACCATGCCCTGAGTTAATAAATGATTAAAAGGCTCATCATGTTTAACTAATTTCTCATTACGCATTAAACGATGAAAGAAGCGGGCATAAAGTAAATGCAAGATTGCGTGTTCAATTCCTCCAATATATTGATCAACTGGCAGCCAATAATCAGCACCTTTATCCAGCATAGCAGTTTGGCAATTTGGGCTGGTGTAACGAGCATAATACCAGGAAGATTCGACAAAAGTATCAAAAGTATCTGTTTCCCGTTTAGCAGATTTTCCACATTGTGGACAGGTCGTTTCATAAAATTCAGGAGATTTTTTAATTGGCGAACCGGTTTTATTTGGAATCACATCTTCTGGCAATATAACTGGCAAATCTTTCTCATTGACTGGAACTGTTCCACAATCAGGGCATTCAATCATTGGAATCGGGCAACCCCAATAACGCTGACGTGAAATTCCCCAATCACGCAAACGATAATTTACTTTCCGTTTCCCACGCTGATGCTCTTCTAAATATTTAGCAATCGCCGTAAAAGCATCTTGTGAACTTAAATTATTGAATTTTCCTGAATTAATTAGTGTTCCTTTTTCAACAAAAGCTTCGGCAAGATTTTCTTGTTCCTTTCCATCCTTTGGAATAATAACTTGTTGAATTGACAAACCGTATTTTTTAGCAAATTCAAAGTCCCGTTGGTCATGGGCTGGAACTGACATTACTGCTCCTGAACCGTAACTCATCAAGACAAAATTAGCTGTCCAAATGGGCAATGTTTCACCAGTAATAGGATGAATAGCCTTTAAACCAGTATCCATCCCCAGTTTTTCCATTGTTTCTAAAGCAGCTTCCATCGTTGCTGTTTGGGTGCAGTCTTTGATAAATTTAGCCAGTTCAGGATTATTTTTGGCTGCCTTTTGTGCCAATGGATGCTCTACCGCAACGGCGACGTAAGTTGCTCCCATTAAGGTATCTGGGCGGGTGGTAAATACAGTCAATGCCTGTTCATCTCTTACTTGAAACTCAATTTCTACCCCTTTAGAACTACCGATCCATTTTAATTGCATTTTTCTGACCGCATCTGGCCATTTTTTATCTAATTTTTCCAAGCCCTGTAGTAATTCATCAGCAAAATCGGTAATTTTCAAAAACCATTGTTCAATCTCCCTTCGTTCCACTAATGCACCCGAACGCCAGCCACGTCCGTCAATTACCTGTTCATTTGCCAACACAGTTCGGTCAACTGGATCCCAATTTACAGGAGCAGTTTTTTTATAAGCTAGACCTTTTTTATATAATTGGATAAATAACCACTGTTCCCAACGATAATAATTTTTATCACAAGTTGCTAATTCCCGATCCCAATCATAGCCAAAACCAAGACGTTTTAACTGTTTACGCATATAAGCAATATTTTCATAAGTCCACTTAGCAGGTGGGACATTATTTTTCATCGCTGCATTTTCGGCTGGCAATCCAAAGGCATCCCATCCCATTGGTTGCAAAACATTTTTCCCCAGCATTCGTTGATAACGGGAAATAACATCGCCAATTGTATAGTTGCGAACATGTCCCATATGCAACTGACCACTTGGGTAAGGAAACATACAAAGGCAATAAAATTTTTCTTTATCAGTATTTTCTATTACTTTAAAAGATTGTTTGGTTTCCCACTGTTGCTGAAGAGATTGTTCAATAGCTTTAGGGTTATATTGTTCTTGTGTCATTTTTTGTTGAATTTATTTAATGTAATTGAAGATTTAGAAAAATAATTAGATTTAATGCATTTACCACGATTTAGCCTTAAAATTAGATGAATTAATAATACTTGCTCCACCATCCATATTTTGGGTAAATACAAATAAACCTTCATCAATAGCTATTTGTTCCAATTCTTCTGAAATAATTAGTGAGCCGATGGCACCATAAAGTTTATAGTTGGAATAAATTGGGAATTCGCTTCTAAATTTTGGCAGTTGAACATTTAAAAAACGTCTAATATGGCGTGAACTTAATTTGTTTTTCACTTCCAAAACCACGATTTCTTTACCATTTTCTGCTACAATGTCATATTCTGCGGTTCCTGGCATTTTTACTCGAAAACCAAGATTTTTAATCAAAATACCTCTAGCTTTCAGTAATGATACAACGTTACGGCGAAATAAATCTTCAGCAATATCCCCTTGAATATTACCTAAATTTCCCAATTGAGTTGTTACTTGTAATATCTTTTTTTCTAAAATCTCATGCGCTATTTCATTTTTCTTATGTTGTTCAGCAGATTCAAATAATATCTTATCTATTTTTTCTAGTCGAATATCATTTTTCTTATGTTGTTCATCCGATTTAAGTAATATTTTATCTGTTTTATTATGTTGCTCGTCCGATTTAAGTAATATCTTATCTGTTTTCTTATGTTGCTCGTCCGATTTAAGTAATATCTTATCTGTTTTCTTATGTTGTTCAGCTAATTCAGAGATTTTTCTATCTGTTTTTTCCGATTGAAT
>JAGLFE010000197.1 GCA_023144675.1 Thiomargarita sp.
TCATATCTGCGTAACTTCAGTTAGTTATAGTAAAGATTTAATAGGAAGCGTAATAAATTTTGTAATTAAAGAAAATAATAGGCTTTATTTTACAACAAGTAATTAGTTTTAATGGTATGTAAATATAGGAATGTTACTATACTCAAACTATTTTGGTTTACGGGCTGCAATAAATAATTCTGAACCAGATAAGTCAGTTATTTCGCAAGATGGCTCTATTTGATTCCAAGTTTTTAATTGTTCTGCAGAATAAACGTTATCCATAGTCGATAGCATTATTCTTGGAAAAGCTTGAAATATATTATTATAATAAACTTCATCCAAAAAATTAATATGCCCATTTTCCCAGGATTTATACCAGTTTACCTTATTTTTTGCTCGAAAAGAGCGACAACCATTGGCAGTAAATGCAATAAACAACCCGCCAGGTTTTAGTATATGCCAAGCTTTATCAATAGTTTCTTTAAGATTAGGAATATGTTCTAGTGCATGGATGGAAAAGAAAATATCAATCGGAGTTGTTAATTCTTCCCAACTTCCATAAGCATCAATTTCCAAAGCATTTCTTGCATAATAACATGTTTTAGCTGAAATTTCAAAAGATTGTACTTTATAACCAGCTTGCTTTAATTGCCAACTATGATATCCCCATGCTCCCCCAAAATCTAATAAATTTTCCCCTGATTGGCAACCAAGTAATTTTAATATCTGAATTTTAGAACTACAATCACCTGCGGTTTCTTTAAACTGGGAATTTATTAATTTACTTAATTCAAGCATTGAAGGTAATTGACTTGCAAAATCTAAATCTTCTTCTCTATTGTAATGTAATATATTTTCTTCTAAACTAGTAGTTGGTACTTTAAACAAAAGTTGGCATTGATAACAACGCCTTAAAGTCAAAATCAAATTTTTTCGATCAATAACTATAGATTCTTTGCTACCACAAGAAGGACAATTAAAATTGGCTTTAGTAAGCCATTTACGAATAATTGTTGAAAAATGATTTATTTTTTTTATCAATTTCATATTAAATTAGTAAAATATAAGTAATTAGTAATTAGTAATTAATAATTATAACAATAACACTATCATCATAACAGCTCCAACTGCCGCCATTATTTCAGCCACTTGCTCGGCGGAATTCCACCATTCTTTACGTTCTTTTTCCTCCTTATTTAACCATAAAACGGCCATTTTTTCTAAATCTAAATATTCCAAATTGGGTGCTAATAAACGCGCTTCCTTAAATTTATCAACGGCAATATAAATTTCACCTTGCCGTGCCGATCTTTCACCTTCTTCCATTAAACGTTGCGCAGCATACTCAATTTCTTTAGTATGGTATAATTTTGGATCAAGTTGTAAAGCGATTTTAAATTTTTCAACAGCTACCTCTATTTCACCTTTTTCTAGTAAATCTTTACCTTGATCCATCAACACTTTAGCCTTTTTTCTAGCAACTAAAATTTCTAAATTTTCATAGTCAACTAATTGTGGAGACAATTTTTTGGCAGCATTAAATTTATCCAAAGCTAAACTCACATCACCAGTTTTAGCAAATTTTTTGCCTTGAATAATATATTCTTTAGCAAAAATATTTTTTGCCATTTCTTCAATATTTATATTTAATAAAGTAGGAACTAATATAATAGCCTCGGTAAATTTTATTTTAGCTGCTTCAATTTTTCCATGACGAGCTAATTTATTACCCTGTTCCACTAATTTTCGAGCGACTTCCTCAATTTCCTTAGTTTTTAAACGAAAATCAAGTTCTAATGCCGCTTTAAATTTATCTTTGGCAGCTTCAATTTTATTAGTATTTTTTAAGTCAATTCCCTGTTTTAATAATCGTTGCGCAATAGCTTTATGCTCAGGGAAAAAATTAAGTTGTGGTTTCAATTCCAAAGCTGATTTAAATTTGGTAATAGCCGCTTTAATATTGCCACTTTGAGCTAGTACTTCACCTTGTATAATTAAAGTCTGTATAATTCCCTGTATTTCAGGTGAAAATTTTAACTGCGAATCTAATTGTTGAGCCTGTTTAAATTTAATAATCGCCGCTTTAAAATCTTCAGCTTGCACTAATTGCGTACCTTCTTTTAATAATAACTGGGCTTTAGCTTTTTTTTCTGGATTAAAATGCAATTGGTAATCTAATTGTAAAGCAGAGGTAAATTTATCAATAGCTGGCTTAATTTTTCCCTCTTTGGAAAGTTGTTCGCCTTCTTGTATCCTAAGTACGGCTAATGCTTTTCGTTCCGAATTAAAATTTAGCTGAAAATCAAGGGCTTGAGCGGTATCAAATTTTTCAACTGCGGCTTTTATTTTTCCCGATTGAGCTAATTGTTTTCCTTCTTCCATCTGTATTACTGCAACCGCTTTATCATTTGGTTCAAAATCCAATTGCGAATCAAATTCTAAAGCAGCTCTAAATTTTGCAACAGCGGCTTCAATTTTACCATCACCTGCTAGTCGCTTGCCTTGTTCGACCAAAACACAGGCACTAATTTTACTTTCGGGGTCAAAATTAAGTTGTGGTTTCATCTCTAAAGCCTGTCTAAACCAAATAGTACTGGTTTCAACTTCACCATATTTAACCAATTCTTCGCCTTTTTTAACCAGGAAATTAGCCGCAATCTGTTCAGTATCAAAACGGGAATCAACGACTTGAACTTTTTTAAATAAAGCTAAAGCGGATTCTATTTGATTACTTTTTGCTAGTTGTTTAGCTTCGTTAATCAAGGCATGGGCATAAATATAATGTGCCTTATCGGTTGCATTTAATTTAAAACAGGGGTCTTGTTCTTGTGCTTGTTGAAACTGATTAATGGCTAACGCAATTTTACCTTGTTTTGCTAGTTCAGTCCCTTTGGTAATTAATTTTTGTCCTGTCGTAGTCGGTAGAGAAAACAATTGACGTTGCTCTGAACTTAAACAACGTGGAACAATTTTATAGGCGTAATCTATTAATTCTTGAACTGATAAAATACGCCATAAACGGGCGGTTTTATCATCAGCAGCAGTTAATACAGTTTGGTTATCAGGACTAAAAGCTGCATAATTAATTTCGTCTTCATGCCCAAAAAGAATATTGAATAATTTACCAGTTTTAGTTTCCCATAAACGGGCAGTTTTATCGCCAGAAACGGTAATAATAAACTGGTTATTAGCACTAAAAGTAGCATAATTAATTCGATCTTGATGTCCCAATAAAGAAGTTATTAATTTACCAGTTTTACTATTCCATAACCGAGCCGTATGATCATCAGAAACAGTTAAACATAAACGTCCATCGGGGCTAAAGGTTGCGTAATTGATTCGGTCTTGATGCCCTGATAAAATATGTAATTGTTTACCAGTTTCTGCATTCCATAACCGGGCGGTTTTATCATCCGAAGAAGTTATAATTTGCTTACCATCGGGGCTAAAAATGGCATTTAACACTTGGGCTTGATGCCCTGATAATATTTGTAGTAATTTACCATCAATATTCCATAAACGAGCAGTATAATCATCAGAGGCAGTTACGATAGACTCGCCATCGGGACTAAAAGCAACATAATTAATTCCTTTACTATGCCTTGATAATACGCTAATATGTTCGAGGGTATAACTGGTTTCAAACGATAACAAATGCCAGTGCGAAGTAATTTCCCATAGATGTGCCGTTTCATTATTCGAGGCTACCGCAATCATGGAACTATTAGGGCTAAAAGCTATATAATTAACGCCATCCAAATATTCTGAACGAGTATCTAATAATTTACCAGTCGCAACGTCCCATAAACGAATGGTTTCATCATCAGAAGCAGTTACGATAAATTGACCATCGGGACTAAAAATTGCATAACTAACTCTACCAGTATGTTTGTCTAATAGTTTATCCAAACGACCAGTTTTAACATTCCATAAACGGGCAGTATTATCGTCCGAAGCAGTTACAATTTTTTTACCATCGGGACTAAAATTAGCATATAATATTCGTGATTTATGTCCAGTTAGAATATTAAAAAAGCTATTATTTTTTATTTCCCAACGACGAATGGTATGGTCATCCGAAATCGTGAAAATAAAATGGTTATCGGCTGTAAATACAACATCGTTAATTCCCTGTTCGTGTCCAACTAATACGTCAATTAACTGATGAGTTTTAGCGTCCCATATTCTAGTTGTTTTATCCTCTGAAATGGTAACCATAAATTGCCCGTTAGCACTAAAAATAGCATTATTAACGGCAGCCTGATGTCCAGTTAATTTAGTTTTTAGCAAACCATTATGGCTATTCCAAACTCTAGCAGTATTATCAGTAGAAGCTGTTATTAATTGAGTATCATCGGGACTAAAAATCGCTTGAACCACTTTTGCTTCATGCCCATTTAAAACATACTTCAGTTGCCCATTTAAAGCATTCCATAAACGAGCGGTTTTATCTTCAGAAGCAGTTACTAGAAATTTATCATTATGGCTAAAATTAACTGTTAAAATGCGTTCTTGATGACCAATTAATCTTTGCAATAAGTTTCCATGATTAATATCCCATATATAAGTAGTTTTATCATCCGAAGCGGTGGCTATTTTATTTCCATCATGGCTAAAAACTACATCGTTTAATTTATCTTTATGGATTAAAGTATTAAATTCTGCACCTGTATCTACATTCCAAATTCGAGCCGTGCGATCATTTGAAACACTAGCAACGACATTGCTTTTGGGACTAAATACCAGCTGATTAATGCCTTTTTTATGACCAAATAGCATTTTTAATAATTTACCATCATACGCATTCCAAATACAAATTACTTGGTCATTTGACATCGCAGTTGCAATCAGAGAGCCGTCATGATTAAACGCCATACTAGGAATAACATGATTTACATTTTCTTCCCTCATTCGTCCTTGATGCCCTTGTAATACGTATTTTAATTTTCCAGTTTGAGTTTCCCATAAATAAAAACTGCCTGGTTCTCCCGCTGTAATTACTAAAGTACCATTGTTACTTAAATGAATATGAGATATAGTTCCTTCATGTCCTCGCATTAATAAATGTTGGCGTTGCCGAATAATTGCATCATATAAAGTTTTTTCGGCTTCAAATAAATAGGGCTTATTTGGCGCAAACAAATATTTTGGCAAAGCTTCTAAAGATAATAAAGTTCCGTTAGTTATATTGCCTTTGGAAATTTCTTTATGCGCTAATTTGGCTAAAGTTAAAGATTGATTTTTCTGATTAATATCTTCAATATCAAAAATGTTACCCGCCCGTTTAAAAATAAATTCCCCTCTCGCTTCAGTTTCTAAAAATCCATATTCAGGAGTTTTTTTAACATTATGATAACTAACTGCTGCTTTAGTTAAACTACCGAATAAAGTTCGAGCGGTAAAAATATTTTCAGCTCGATTACGTAAATCTATTAATAAAGCTTGAGCTAATACAGAATGTCTATTTTCAAGATGGGTAATAGGATTGCTTTCACCACTGGTAATTAATATTCGTGATAGTTTCTGTGCATTTTTTAATAAATAGCTTTTATTTGCAGTTAATAAGTAATGCGGTAATTTTCTTAATATTTTTTTTGTAACCCTGCTTTCATTGATAAATATTGAATTATTGTCATTGGGCGAAAATACTTCAGAATAAATACTATCAGCAATAATAAGAACTTTTTTGGCACTACTGTTAATGGTATTAAATTTTTCGGTAATTAATTTGGTATTAATCCATAAACTATTATTTATTTTCTGGTTTTTTTCAGCATTAACTGGTAGCCAATAAACTTGATTATGTTTATCTTTTCGTCCATAACCAGCATAATAAATTAATAAATTATCTTTTGGAGTTAATTGTTTGCTAATTTTATCTAAAGTATTGATAATATTTTCGTGACTAGCTTTTTCGTCAATTAATATATTATTTTCGTCAATATTAAAACCATATTGTGTTCGCAATAATTTGGCAATTTCTAAAGTGTCATTAATTGTCGTGTCTAATTTTGGTAAATTTTTATAATTGCTAATGCCTATAATTAAGGCGTGATAATTGCCAAAAGCATTATGAATAAATTGATTCCAATGAGGTTCACAGGTTTGTAAATCGTGTAATATATTTTTTTGCCATTGCTCAAAATTAGTTTTTATTTGAGAAATACTTTGTTTATAAATTTTCAGTTGGACTTGTTTAAAAGGCTGATCTTTATCAATCAATAACTGAGTTATCAAAAGTTTAAAATCGGCAATTACTTGTTTTGCACGTGATGAAGTAGGATATAATCTTGCTTTTTGCAAAATTTTTGGATAGGTTGCTAAATTTTCACATTGAATAGATGGGGTAGAAAATGCAGAAAATGAGCATAATACCAGCAATATAATATAAAAAATTCTTTTAACGGCGTTCAATATTGACTCCTATGAGTGTATATTAATGAGGTAAATTTTTGAATAATGGTCTGCAAAAATTAATTACCTACAT
>JAGLFE010000198.1 GCA_023144675.1 Thiomargarita sp.
CATCCTACATTTTTACTTAATTTTATATTACTATTTATTTTTAATATAATTTTAATTATTGGCATGATTTTCAAATTATTTACCTCTATATATTAATATTTCATATTTTTATTTTTGAAAAAAAGTTGTTGCCTTCATTTCTGCAATCTCCTCCATATATCCTCCCGACAAAATAGGAAAACGACACCAAGTTTTGGGATCAACACTCTCATCATCTAAATGAAATCCAGGTGCAAAACGCTCACGTTTCCATTGATTGCGCACCCATAAATTGAAAAAACGTTCAACCCAAATTAATAATTGTGCAGTTTCATATTTACTAAACTGTAATTGCAACAACGATAAAATTTCATAAGGTGTTTGCCGATCACGAATCGCCATTTTTTCAATCGCATTAAGCACTGAATAAGGCATTAAATCGGATTCATCTGTTTGTGCCATTTCTTTAGGGCGTAATTCAGCAGTTGGAGCTTGTTCATTAACTAAGGATAATTCTGAAATAGGTGCGAATTCTGCCGAACTTGATTGTTCTAACCAACGTAGCCAGTGCCGAATAAAATTTTTATCTATACCTGCCAACGGACTTAATCCCCCGCTAGTATCGCCATCCATGGTGGCATAACCCTGTGAAGCTTCAGAACGATTACTAGTGGCTAATAATAAGGCATTACGTAGATTAGCTAATAACCAAACGCTAGGAGAGCGAACTCGTGCCTGAATATTTTGCAAGGCAATATCGTGTTGTTCCCAAGTTAATTTTTGTTGCGTGGCATTGGCAATAATATGCAGATAATCTTTTACCACTTTATCCACATCCAATTCTAAATAATCCGCTTCCAAACGCTGGGCTAAAGTAAAAGCCGCATTTCGAGTGGTTTCGCTGGAATTTTCAGTGGCTTGATAAACGCATAATAATAATTTTTGCATCAAGCTAGTAATTGTGGTAGTTGTTGAAAATTTATAGTCTATTTTATGACAAAAAGCTTCCATTCCTAACTCTTTAACAGCCGATTTCACCATTAAATAAACTAAACAAGCAATGGTAGAAGAATCTGCGCCACCGCTTAATGAAACTACAAAACCTTGGGTATGACTTTTTCTTAAATAATCAAATAAACCCAACATAACCGCATGAGTAAATTCTTCCTCTTTTAAACTTGGTGTATTTTCCTCCAAAAGAAAATTGGTTTTATTAAGAGGTGATAAAATTTTAGGATATTTAAAATCAAGATCAATTTGATTCTCTAAATTTGGAACTCCATAACTGGTATTTGCTTGCGAAATACGAGTCAATTCAACATCGATTAAAGTATGAATTAATTGATAATCGGCAAAACTAAAACGTTTACTGGTTGCTAATAATTTTCCCTTAGCCACAATCATCATATCGCCATCATAAATTGCTCGACCAGCCTCATTTCCAAGCAAATTGGTATAAATATAATTAACGCTAAACGCCCGAGAGCCTTCTAAAACAAAACGTTCTCTAATATGGTGTTTACCAAAAGCAAAATGACTGGCACTGGGATTTAAAATAATATCTATCCCCTGTTCAGCTAATTTAATTCCTGGACGGTTAGCAATCCAAGCTTCTTCACAAATTTCAAATCCAATTCGTACTCCACCACAGTTAAAATAAATATCGCCAATCGGATAGAACTTACCAGCGATTTCTATTTGCGCAACAATATTACTTGACCAGCGATGAAACCAACGAGATTCATAATGAATACCCTCATTTGATAAAAAACGTTTGGCAACGAAACCAGCAATTTTACCATCAACTAATAAACTAACAGTATTGTAAATACGATTTTGATAAAGTAAGGGCAAACCAACCGCTACCATTATTCCTTTGGTATAAGAAACAATTTCTTGCAATGCTTGAAGAGATTTTTTTAAGGTATTTGGGGCTAAGAAAGTGTCTTCGCAACCATAGCCGCTGATACATAATTCAGGTAAACATAAGATGCTAATATGTTCATTGGAGGCAGCTTTGATGGCAGTTATAATATGGTTTTTATTATTCGACCAATCTAAAGGAGTTTGATTAAGAGTTGCAGCACCTACTTTAATATATTTCATTTTTATATAGAATTGTTGTAATTGTTGTAATTGTTGGCTAAAATTACCAAAAATAGGATTTAACTTTTAAATTATAATATGTCTAAATTATAAAATATTTTAGTTTATTAATTAATAATCAAATAATTACTATATAATTTATTCAGTAGAAAAAAGCTATAATTTTAGGTAATTTTAAACATAATTATAAAACTATAAATAATATTATAAATATATATCACAATTAGTCCAAATATGGAGTATTTATTTTGATGCAAAATGACATTATTCGATTAATTGTAATTGAAGAATCCGCCAATGATGCCGAAATTATTTTAAATCGTTTACGTAAAGCTCGTTATCCTATTCGTCCTCGTTATGTTGAAGATGATGAAGATTTACAAGATGCTTTAGCTGAACAAGAATGGGATTTAATTATTTCCGTTCCTGAAGTTTATGATTTTAACATAACTCAAATTTGTGAAATGGTATCTGCCTCTAAACAAGATATTCCAGTTATTGTAATTTTAGAAGAATTTCGTTGTGGGTTATTTACTAATCTAATTAAAGTTGGCGCAAGGCAGGTTGTACCAAGTGATAGTTGTTTACCTATTGTTGTTGGTAAAGAACTTAAAGATTTAGCTACACGTCGTAAAATAAAACATTTAGAGCAACTTTATAAAGAAAGTCAAAAACATAATAAGATATTATTAGAAACTTCACGAGATGCAATTGCTTATGTTCAAGATGGTATTCACATTTATACCAATCCTAGTTATTTAAAAATATTTGCTTATAAAGACCCTGATGATTTAGAAGGTTTGCCCGTTATGGAATTGATTACTATCAATGACCAACCAAAGTTTAGAAAATTTTTACGGGAATTTATGACTGAGGAACAATTAGAAGAACGACAAATTAATTTAGAAGGTATAAAGGCTGATAAAAAACGTTTTAAGTTACAAATGAAACTTAGTCAAGCTATTTTCGACAGTGAACATTGTACTCAAGTAATTATTGGTGATCAATCACAAAATGTAGATATTGAACGTTTACGTCGCCGAGATTCATTAACAAATTTATTCAATCGGCAATACTTCCTAGAATTATTAGATAATGCTATTGCTAGAACTTCAGAAAGCTCTATTAAATGTATTTTATTTTATATTGCTTTAGATAATATTAATGAAATTATAGAAAAAGGCGGAGTTGGTAGCGGTGATCCTGTTATAAAAACTGTAGCAAAAATTATTAAGTCTATAAATATAGATGGCGATTTAGCAAGATTTGATAGTAGTGTTTTTACTTTACTTATGTTGGATAAAGATGGTAAAAAAATTGCAGCCGCACCACAATTAGCTGAACAAATTTGTCAAACTATATCAGAAACTGTTATAGAACTTGATAATAAAGAAACAACATTTACTACTTGTAGTATTGGCATTGTTCGAGTAATATCATCAGTTGCTGGTGGTAGTCGCCAAGGTATTCTGAATGATGCTCATGAGGCTTGTAAGGTTGCAATGGAAGAAGGTGGTAATCGTTATAAAAACTATAAAGATATTATGAAAACTGATGAGCCAAATAAAATAAAACCTTCAGATATTACCTTATTAATTGAAACCGCTATGGAGGAAAATCGTTTATCACTGCGTTTTCAACCAATTGTTAGTTTGCATGGTGAAACTCAGGAAATTTACGAAGTTTTTTTAAGAATGGTCGATCAAGACGGAAAATTAGTCGAAACTCAAGATTTTTTTGAAGTAGCAGAACAAATAAATTTTACAACTTTAGATAAATGGGTACTAAAAGAAGCAATTCAGGTGTTAGATGAACAGCAAAAAAATGGGCATGAAACTTACTTCTTTATTAAAATATCTGACCAAGCTATTAAAGATGAAACCATCATTTTATTCATTCGGAAACTATTAAAATCAAGTAAAGTAGCTGGAAAACAATTGATACTAGAAATTAGTGAATCAGTCGCAATCAGCCAAAATATATTAACTGAAACCTTTATTACTCAATTAAATAGTTTTGGTTGCCAATCAGCATTGGAACATTTTGGCACGGGCTTAAACTTTGAGAATACGCTCAAACTTAAAGTAAACTATATTAAAATTGATTCTTCATATATAAAAGGATTATCAACTAATACTGAAAATCAAGAGGCTTTACAAAATATTGTAAAATTAGCTCATGAATATAAAAAAGTTACTATTGCAGAAAGTGTGGAAGATGCTAATAGCTTAACTATTCTTTGGTCATCGGAAGTTGATTTTGCTCAAGGACATTATGTTCAAGAACCAATTGAAAATTTAGAATTTGATTTTTCAGATGAAGAAGAATAATTCTAGGATAGATTGATGAACGAAACATCAGAAAATACTCCCACAGCGAAATATCTTAGCTTTTTTCTAGCAGCAGAAGAATATGGTATAGATATTTTACAGGTGCAGGAAATTAAAAGCTGGACTAAAGTAACGATATTACCTAATACACCTCAGTATCTTTGTGGAGTGATTAATTTACGAGGTGATATTGTGCCAATTATTGATTTACGGTTACGTTTTCAGCTTAAATATAAAGAATATACTGCAACTACAGTTATTATTGTCGTTAAAATATTATCCAATAATAATAAAGAACGTATCATGGGTATTATTGTTGATGCCGTTTCTGATGTTCATACTATTATTGAAGATGAAATAAAACCAACCCCTGATTTTGGTAATAAAATTAATACTGAATTTATTAAGGGATTAGTTACTATTAATGATAAAATTATTATTATATTAGATATTAATCATTTGCTAAATTCTGATGAATTAACTACTATTACAGATTTAGCTGATAACACAAATTAACTATGACTTTTCCTATATTATAATGTTTAATGGCACTATTAGAACAAAATTAACTTTATCTAATACCTTATTAATAGCCATTGCTATCGCTGTTATTTCAATAGTTATTGGTTATCAAGTGAATCAAATGGCAGAACATGATACGCAACTAATTGCAAAAGAAATGGCTTATCATTATGCTAATAAAGTTAAAGCAGAACTTGAAAAACCTTTATATGAAGCAAGAGCGATTGCTAATTTATTTGAAATAGCTTCTCGTCTTAAAAAACTTGAAATTACTAGAGACAAGGTAAATTTATGGTTAAAAAACTTTATTGAACATGAACCTAATTTTTTGGGAATAGGTATTGTTTGTGAATCGGATGCTTTTTTTGAAAAAGATAAAAAATATGTTAATAAACTTGGACATGATGCATCAGGACGGCTGGCTTCATATTGGTCTTGGGGAGAAACAGGAAAAGGTACTTTAAGCACTTTAATCGATTATAAAACCCAAGATTTTTATCAATTAGCCAAACAAAAAGTTAGTGAAATTATAGTCGAACCTTCACCATTAACTATACAAGATAGAGAAGTTTGGGCAACTACCTTAGCTGCACCTATTATGATTAACAGTGAACAGTTTTTAGGCGTGATTAAAATTGATTTATCTTTAGAATATTTACAAAATCAATTAGGAAATTTAAAAATCTCTGGTTTTGATGATGCTTATATTAACGTTTATTCTGCAAATGGGATGGTTATTGCCAGTAAAAATTCTGCTTATTTAGGCAAAAATGTTAAGGAAACTACTTATAATCACAAAATGATTGAACATATTTTAAAACAAGAGGCTTTTTTGGTTACTAGAGAATCCAATACATTACAAGAAACCGTTATTACTTATGGTGCGCCTGTTGAAATAGCTAATACTGGTATTCGTTGGATGGTAGCGGTTAGCATTCCTGAACATCAACTTGCTGTCATTTCAGAACAGGTAATTGGATGGATTATATTTATTGGTATAATCACCATGTTGATTATGACTATAGTTATTTTTCTATTATCAAAAACGATTTCTGAACCTTTAAAATATTTAGTTACTGTTTCTAAAGCAATTGCTATGGGAAATTTAAATAATGAAATTGAATTAGATAGGAAAGATGAAATAGGACAATTATTACGTGCTGTTGAAAGTATGCAAATACAATTGCGTAATATTGTTACTACTATTTCTAAAACTGTTGATGTAATCAATACAGCGGCTGAAGAAATTTCTCAAGGTAATTTAAGTCTAAGTCAGCGTACGGAAAAACAAGCAGCTTCTTTAGAGGAAACGGCTGCCAGTATGGAAGAAATGACCAGCACGGTGCAACATAATGCCGATAATGCTAAACAAGCTTCTCAATTAGCTATTAATGCCAAAGAAACTGCTATGCAAGGTGGTAAAGTAGTCAATAAAACTATTTGTGCGATGGCTGAAATTAATAAAAGTAGCAATAAAGTTACTGAAATTATTAGTGTTATTAACGACATTGCTTTTCAAACTAATTTGCTCGCATTAAATGCGGCAGTTGAAGCAGCGCGTGCTGGTGATGCTGGGAGAGGTTTTGCTGTAGTTGCTTCCGAAGTACGTAAATTAGCCCAGCGGAGTGCTGAAGCTGCTAAGGAAATTAAAGAGTTAATACAAGATAGCGTATCAAATGTACATGAAGGAACACAATTAGCCAATGATTCAGGTGATACATTGGAAGAAATTATCACTGCGGTTAAAAAAGTTAGTGATATTATTGCAGAAATAGCTGCTGCCAGTCAGGAACAATCTTTAGGTATTCACCAAGTTAATAAATCTATCAGTCAAATGGATGAAATGACCCAAAAAAATGCGGCGTTGGTGGAAGAAGCGGCTACTACCAGTAGCGTTATGGAAGAACAAGCATTAAGTCTTAAAGAACAAGTATCTTTTTTTGATGTTGGCGAACAGATATTACCATCTAAAAAGAAAAAGCCAAATATAAGCAAACCTTCTAACAACATTATTATATCTTCCCCCAATCGTTATTCACCTAAAATTTTGCCTTTTGATGATGAAAATGATTGGAAAGATTTTTAAGGTGTTGTTGCA
>JAGLFE010000199.1 GCA_023144675.1 Thiomargarita sp.
ATCATTATGATTTTAACTGAACTAAAATCTTATTTAAAACTAAATAAAAGAGCGGTCTTAATTGATATGGCACACCATTTTCAAGTTGAACCTGATGCTATAAAAGGTATGTTGGAACATTGGATACGTAAAGGCAAAGTTCGTCGTCTTGAAGGTAGTATTTGTAGTAAAGGATGTTGTAAAGCCGATCCAAGTCAGTTAGTAATTTATGAATGGCAGGAATTGAAATAAAATTATTTGCTCTTTTTTATTTAAAATAGGCAATCCCGAACATCTAAATTGGAAATATTATTATTCCTATTTACCAAAGTTTACAATAACAATAATAACATGAGTACATATCCTTATCCTGGTTTGCGTCCTTATAAACGAGATGAAATAGACATCTTTTTTGGACGAGAACAACAAACAGATCAATTACTAGAACATTTAGGAAATAATCACTTTTTAGCGGTGGTTGGACCTTCAGGTTGCGGAAAATCTTCGTTAGTTCGTACTGGTTTATTAGCCGCCTTGGAAGCTGGATTTTTACCAAGTGCTAGAAATGAATGGCGTATTGCTGAAATGCATCCAGGTAATTATCCATTTACCCGTTTAACTGAAACATTGTTGAAAGAAAAAATATTTGATAATATTATTACTTCAGATAATTTAGAAATGGATATTGCCCTATTTCAACCTAGTTTACGGCGAGGACCAAAAAGTATCCATGAATTATTAGATAGCGATGGTTTACCAGAAAACACCTCATTATTATTGCTTATCGACCAATTTGAAGAAATTTTTCGCTATTATCAACAGGGCGATAAAAATGAAGCCGCTGCTTTCGTTAAATTGCTATTAGAAAGTAGTTTGCATCCTAAAATTTATGTTGTGATTACCATGCGTTCTGATTTTATTGGCGATTGTGCAACTTTTCATGGTTTGCCCGAAAAAGTTAATCAGGGATTATTTTTGACTCCTCGTTTATTGCGCGACCAATTGCAGGATGCTATTGAATTACCTGCTGGAGTTTTCGATTATACGATTGCACCTGATTTAGTCAATTTTTTATTAAATCAAATTGATTCTAGTTCCGACCAATTACCCCAGTTACAACACGCTTTAATGCGAATGTGGCAATTAGCCCATCAAGAAAATTCTCAACAAATTACTTTAACCCACTATAAAAAAATTGGTGGATTAGGACAAGCCTTATCAATCCATGCCGATGAAGCCTATAATAAGCTAAATCAAGAACAACAACGCATTGCTGAAGTTTTATTTCGGAGCTTGAGTGAAAATATGGGAGGAAATCGTGATACCCGTCGCCCAGTTCAACTATCAGTTGTTGCTAATTTGGCTAAGGTATCGTGGGAAGAAGTAGCTAAAGTTGCTGAAGTTTTTCGTGAAGAAGGGCGTAGCTTTTTGACCCCCGCTTTGAACAAAAAATTATCATCTAAAACAGTACTTGATATTAGTCATGAAAGCTTAATTCGTCAATGGAAACGTTTAAAAGAATGGGTAATTGAAGAAAATAAATCGGCAGAATCCTATCGCCGTTTAGAAACCACTGCCTTATTAAATGTAGCAGGTAAAGCAGAATTATGGACAGGACTTGATTTAGCAAATATTTTAGCTTGGTATGAACGGGAAAAACCTAATGCAATTTGGGCAAAACGTTATGGCAAAGAAGAAGGTAAATACTTTGACTTAGCGATTGAATTTCTAGAAAAATCCAAAAGCAAACAAAAACGAGAAAAAGCGACACAGGAATTGGTGCGGAAACTTAAATTAAAACGCTCTCAACAAAAAATGGCTTGGATAAGTGGTGGTTTAATTATCAGTTTAGTTCTAGCTATTATGGCAATTTGGTTTAGTGTTGTAGCTAATGAAGCAAAAAAAGAGGCACAAATAGCTAAAACCGAAGCTCAATATAATCGTTCTTTATTGCTAACTGATTTAGCTCGAAGGGAAACTGAAGCGGGTAATGCAACTAATGGTATTTTATTGACTTTAGAAGCCCTGCCTAAAAATAAATCTGACCCTAGCGTTAGTTACGCTGAAGAAAAATTATATGAAGCGGTGTTTAATTTACATGAACGCCGTATTATTCCCCATGAAGCAACCGTATATCAAGCAGCTTTTGATAAATCGGGTAAGCGAGTTGTTACAATTTCCAGTGATAATATTGCTTATTTATGGAATTTAGAAAACGGTAAAATGTTAAATATGTTGCAAGGACATAAAGCTGCAATTATTCATGCCGATTTCAGTCCCGATAATCAATATATTATTACCGTTTCTATGGATAATACTGCCCGTTTATGGGATGCGGATAACGCTAAATTATTACACCAGTTTACAGGACATAAACAAGGAATATTTTATGCCGCTTTCAGTCCAAATAGTCAACAAATTGTTACTGTTGATGGAAGTGGACAAGTTTTTTTATGGAATACAGCAACTGGTGAAAAAACAAGACAATTTATAGGGCATAAAAACGGGGTATTTCATGTTGAATTTAATTCAAATGGTAAAAAAATCATTACGGCTTCAGCCGATAAAACTGCTCGTATTTGGGATGTTGCAACTGGAGAATCCATAAGAATATTGAGAGGACATGATAATAGTATATATTATGCCGCTTTTAGTCCCAATAACCAATATACTATAACTGCTTCTTTTGATAATACCGCCCGCATTTGGACTACTAATAGTGTCTTTCCATTTCAAAAATTGCTAGGACATGAAAATGGTATTTCTTATGCATCTTTCAGTCCCAATAATCAATTTGTTGCTACCGCTTCTTGGGATAATACTGCCCGCATTTGGGATGTTGATACGGGACTACAGTTAAGAACTTTGAGAGGACATACGGGGCGAATTTACTACCTTAATTTTAGTCCCGATGGACGTTATATTATTACCGTAGCCGCAGATAAAACCGCCCGTTTATGGAAAGCTTCTGATGGTAGTTTGCTCAATATTTATAGAGGACATCATAATAGTGTGCTTCATGCGACTTTTAGTGCTGATAGTAAACAGATTATTACCGTTTCTATGGATAAAACTGCACGATTGTGGGATATTAATCACGTCCCTATTTTTAAGCTTTATTCTGGGCATAAGAAAAAGATTGTTTATACTGATTTTAGTCCTGATGGTAAATATATTGTTACTAGTTCGGATGATACTACTGCTCGGATATGGAATACGAATGGGGAATTGGTTCACGAATTAATTGGACATCAAGGGGGAATTTATTCAGCTAAATTTAGTCCTGATAGCAAGCAAATTATAACCACATCTTGGGATAAAACTGCGGGTATTTGGGATGCACAAACTGGTAAAATTTTGCATCGACTAACAGCACATACGAATATTGTTCGCTATGCCGAGTTTAGCTCTGATGGTAAATATGTTGTTACTGCTTCTGAAGATAAAACCGCTCGTATTTGGGAAGTAGCTAGTGGTAAACAATTTCAGGTGCTTGAAGGACATACTAAAATAGTTAGAACTGCTGTATTTAGTCCCGATGGTCAATATATTTTAACGGCGGCTGACGATTCAACCGCACGCCTATGGTCAGCGACTGATGGCGCATTAATTACCGAGTTAGTTGGACATACCAAAATGCTTAGAAATGCACAGTTCAGTTCTAATGGCTTATATGCAATTACCTCTTCCTCTGATACCACCGCTCGTATTTGGGCAATTCCCAGTGGCAAAACCTTGCACATATTAGCTGGACATGATAAAGGCGTGTCGTATGTAGCGTTTAGTCCTAATAATTTGTATGCGGTTACTTCTTCTTGGGATAATACTGCT
>JAGLFE010000002.1 GCA_023144675.1 Thiomargarita sp.
TTTGTGATTAAATAATAGACTATGATTGTAATTAATCAACAAAGTATAAAATCAAAGCCAATCATACAAATCAAAAGAATCATAGTTCAGACAAGGGGAGTGAGCAATTACTAATTATCTAAGTTTGCAATTGTCCAGAATTATTTGCATCATCATCAAAGGTTTTTAACTGCTCGCTAGTATTTACATTACCAACCATTTTATTTAGATTTTTCATCACATTATTAAACCGATTCATATCTACTCCATTTGTTTGAACTTGAGTTGGTTCTGAAGGAATGGCTAAACTTGGTATAATTGTTTGATGCGTTGTTATAAAAGGTTGAATTTGAGGCGTGGCGGCACTCGGTTGCTGGGGAATCGTCATGTTAGGTTGTTGAAATATATTATCTGGTTGCTGATTTGCTACCTGTTTGCCTGCAATCATTCTTTTTACATCATCAATAGTTTTAGATGTTTGATTAGCTAATTGTTTTACTTTATCAGTAACCTGTTTAGTTTCCGCTTGTAAAGCTGCTTCATTTACCTTATTTGGCATCTGCATTTGATTTTGCTGATATGCGGTTGGTGTTTGAGTAGCCTGATTTTGGTGCATGGCAGCGATTAGTTTCGATTGTTCTGCAATCAATATTTTACTAATTTCCTCCACCATTTTAACACATTCGCTAGTTGGTAACATAGCAGTATTTTGAGTTACATTGGTAGCATAGGGCATATTCATATTTTGAGGAGCTGCATTATTCATAGAAGTTTGCGGTTTTATAATCGAATCAGTTGCCATTGATGCTGAATAATGTTTGGATTTTTTCGACCGTTTTCTATTCGGTTGTTGGTTTTCACCAGCTTTAGATTTTACAAATATTTTCCGCAATAAAAGAGTTAATAAACTAATTAACAAAACAGCAATTATAGAGATAATTCCCATTTTCTTCATAAAATAATCAAGGTGCTTTTCTGCTTCTAACTGTTTATTAGCCACCATAGTTTCTAGTTCATCTAAATAAATACCAGTTCCAATAATCCAGTTTAAAGCCTCATGTTTTTTGACATAAAATAATTTTTTGACATCTTTACTAGTTGAATCATCTAGTAATTTTGGCCAATTTTGCTCAATATAACCACTTTTACTTGACCTATCGCATATTTGTTTGAATGAACTGAATAACTCCTTTTTCTTATCTTTTAACAGGCTTTCTTCTAACGCAGGCATCATTGGTTCCATGACTACGCTGGTTTCAGGAAAAGTATTAACAATCCAAAGATAGCCAGTACCATTATGATAGCGAATATGCCGGATGTATTCTTTAGCTTTATCCACTGCCTCTAAACTAGCATTATCAACATAAATAGAAGTACCAATTACCCAATTCCATTCAGCAAACGATTTAACATAAGCTAATTTTAATACTTTATTATTCTTAGAATTAGAATTTTTTGGCCATAAATAGTTAATAAAGCCCTTACCATGTGCATTACAAGCTTCAACAGCGGTAACAAATAAATTTTTTCCATTAACAGTATTTATCTGCGATTCATTAGCTGATTTACCGACTAAATTTGAATTAAATGGATGTCTAATTATTTTAGGAAAAGGAGTTTCCATATCAGTAATCCAAATAGAACCTTCACCATGGTCATAACGTAATTGATTAATTTCTGCTATAGCTTGTTCCTGTGCAACTGCCAATGTAATAAAATTTTCTTGTACTGCCATTGCTTTGGCTTGTAAAATTGCTTCTACTATTTCGACAATATTAACTAAACGTTGACCATATTGCTTTTCTAAATAATTACTACTTTGCGAATTTTTATAATCATTATCAATAATTGCATAGGCTACATCAACATAATCCTTCAGTGATTGCTCTAAATGATTTCTTTGTTGCTGGTAATAAGTTCTAATTTCCATCTTTTTCCATTCATTGACATCATAAATAGTAAATGCCAAAATTATACTAAGAGCAATAATGAAATAAGCAGTAACCGTTAAAACTGTTTTGATTAAACCATTTTTCATACAATTCATATTCCTATTATTTAAATTAGTGATGAAGTTAAAAATTGCGAATTTGGGAATGTTGTGCATATTTAGACATATTAAAGTTCAGCAAATATATTTTTATTGCTATAAAATTTTACTAATAAATAATCAATAACATATTGACTAAAATAACTGACCAAAATATTAATTTAATTACTAAGCTTATTATTATATCTAAACAAAATAAAAATCAACATTATAACTGAAGTTACGCAAATAAAATAGAAACCAAGAAAATATAAGACTTTAGATTTTATATCTATCTGTATTGAATTTTCATAAGCCTTATAATATTTGGTTTTAAATTTCAACTTTTCATATCTGCGTAACTTCAGATTATAATAAATAAATAGTAATATTGAATAATGAATGTTATGATAATTAAATTCTAATTTCTAAATATTTAAAAATGATTGTAATCAAATATTTTAGATAATAAAGGTGCTTTTTTAATGACACAAATTTTTTTAGTTCGCCATGTTGAAACTTTATGGAATATTGAAAGGAAAATACAAGGACATCTTGATAGCCCTTTAACGGAAACTGGACTTGTTCAAGCGCAAGCATTGGGAAAATATTTTAAATCAGAAACTTTTACTGCCATTTATAGTAGCGATTTAGGTCGTACTTATCAAACGGCACAAGCTATTGCTGACAAACAAAATTTGCCTATCATTAAAAAAATTTGTTTACGAGAAAGAAATTTTGGCATTATTCAAGGCACTTTAAAAAAAGAATTGGAATCAAAATACCCACATATTTTCCCTTATTACAAAATGAATGAGCCAAATTATGTGATACCCGATGGTGAAAGTTTACAACAATTACATGATAGATGTGTACAATGCTTTGAAAAATTAGCGCAAAAACATCCTAATGAACGTATTCTTGTTGTTTCGCATAATGGCATTTTGGTAGCTTTGGTGAAATATATTTTAGGTATTGAGTTAAAAGTAAGACCTGCTATTTTATCATCAAATGCCAGCATTAACGTTTTTTCCTATCAAAATGATACATGGAGAATAGATAAGTTAGGAGATTTAACTCATTTAAATGATGTCTGAACTATATTATTTGGTAGTCTTAAACAAAGTAGTGATGGTCTCAAAAAACCT
>JAGLFE010000020.1 GCA_023144675.1 Thiomargarita sp.
TGAGTGCGTTCAAGTACTAATTGTTCTAAATGATCACGATGATTTCGCAGCTCTTCAGTGCGTTTATTAATCTCGGTTTCTAAAGGAATAAGGGCAATTTTAGTCAAAGTAATCCATAAAATAAAACCAAGTAATCCCATAATAATTGAAAAAATTATCAATAATTGCCAATTCAATTCTTTAATAATATTTTCTATGTTAGCTAGGTCACTAGTTATTTGTAAATCAAGGTAGTTGCTTGATGAAAATGAAACCCGCCGCTCTATTGAATAAGTACTTTTAGCTGAATGGGAACTGGTATAATTCATAAACTGGAAACCATTTTTAGCAGTTGCGGTTAAAGTAACAATATGTTCCCGTTTTTTTGACCAGGCTTGTAGAAATTGTTGAACGGTTGCATAGTCATTTTTCAAAAATGATTCTGAAATAAATTCACCGATTAAGTCAAATTCTAAATTATCCCGTTGTTTTTCATTATTTAGTAATAAATTACGCTGTTGAGAGGCAATTAACCAGCTTGCAAATACAAAGAAAATGAGTAAAATTAGGATAAATAAAATAAATAATTTTCCATGTTGGGGAGAAGATTGTTGTTTCGACATGATAGTTTTTTCCTATTATTTAAATTTTATTTATTAATTGGTGCCAAATTTGCAACAGTTTCCAAGATATTACGTAACTCATCATAATCTTCATCCTTTACTTCTGCCATACCAGTAATTGATTTTTTGATTGAAGTTAAAATCGTTTTAGCTTGTGAATGAGTATTAATGTTTAAAAAAAGTGTCCGTAATTTATCAAGCTTTTCTACAGGAAAATTCTGAGTTGCAACAAAAACATGTACTGCAATTGGTGGAGTCAAGGTTAAAATTTTTATTCCAGTTTGTGCATATTGGTTAAAAACATCTTTTTTTACCGCTCCAGCTTCAAATTCACCAAGAAGTACTCCCCAAACAACATTTTCATGATTTTTAATAAATTTATAATGATTAAGTTGCGAAGTCGTGATACCAAATTGCCATAAAACAAAGCGAGGTACAAAATGACTCATGGTTGAATTCGGAGAACCAAAAGCAAAGCCTTTACCCCTTAAATCGGTTATAGTTTTAATAGGACTATTTTCTGCAATAATAATCGCCCCTTGAAAGGTAGATTTCCCCTTAACTTGAATTTTAGCCAGTAAAGGTTTATACCCATATTTTTTAACCAATTTAACATAAGGAACTGGTCCCATATAAGCAATATCTACTTTATTTTCCCCAACTAATTTAATATGACTGGCATAATCTTTGGCTACTCTTAAAACTACTGGTTGCTCAAGTTTATTAGTAAGGTAATCAATTAAGGGGGTAAATCGTTTTAAAAGTTCTTTTGCGGTTACATAGGGATGAACGCCTAAAACATAGGCTTCTTCTGGTATAATTTCTGCTGTTAAGGTTGAAGAAAATAAAAATAGGAAAAGATATGAAAAATTCTTACGCATAAATTAATTCTCCATTTGTTTTGATAATTTAAAATCGAATCACAGTATATTATTTTTTTGCTAAAAGCTGGAGAATTCGCAGTTTGAAAAGGGCTTAAAAGTTATAGATTCTTTAATAATAAAATGAAAAATTATATTATTATATAATAATTTACTATTTAGTGATTCTATTTTTTAATTTAGCTAAATTAAATTATAACATCATAGGATTTAAGCATTGACAAAAAATATATTTTATGAAACAGTTTAAAATCAATGTTTTAGGTATTTACTAACTAAACAATATTAGGCAAAACTGAAAAAGTTATCAATTTATTGAACTTTTGTTCCAAAAACACTTATATTGAACGTGCTATAGTAATAAGAATTTTGATATATGTGTGATATTAATTTGGCAAAAAGAAAATTTATGCCGTAAGTCAATAACTTCCTAAGAACTACAAGGATTTTATTTAAAATAAGGATACTACTTTAAATAATATTTATTAACTGAAGTTACGCAGATATGAAAAGTTGAAATTGAAAACCAAATGTTATAAGGCTTATGAAAATTCA
>JAGLFE010000200.1 GCA_023144675.1 Thiomargarita sp.
CGATTGACGATTGACGATTTGGCTAACGCAAGAGTATTGACAGACTAAGACCTGCTAGCGTGCTTGCACCTAGTAGCGTCTGGGGTAGGGGTAATTGATTATTGATAATTGACAATTTCATCAAATTTTGTATTTTAAACCAGACTGTTAAACTTTAATTGTGCTTGCGTTAAAATATATTTCTAAGAGCAATTGCCTTATCAAATAATAGAAAACATCTTTCTAAATTGTAAAATTGTTCTATATTTGCATATCTTTATTTAAATCAATTAAAAATAAGGTTTGTTAAACTGAAAAATATATGAAGTATACAATTGACGGGGTTTTAGATGCACTTAGTAAGGTCATATTTCCTGAAAAAAATCAGGACGTGGTAAGTCTAAACATGGTTGAAAGTGTGAAAATTGAAGGAGACCGTATTAGTTTTTCTATTATTTTACCCCAAGTAAACAGCCCATTTAAAAAATCGCTTGAGAGAGCTGCCAAAGAAGCTATTGTTGTTAAATATGGCACCGATGTAGAAGTTAGTATTTTAATGACAGCCAAAGTATCGGTTGGAAAAGTGGAAACACAACCAGAAAAAATATTACCTGGAATAAAGAATATAATTGCCATAGCCTCTGGTAAAGGTGGTGTTGGTAAATCTACTATAGCCACAAATCTTGCTGTTGCATTGGCACAAACTGGTGCTAAAGTTGGCTTGTTAGATGCCGATGTTTACGGGCCATCAATTCCTACAATGTTTGATGTAGAAGGTGAACGACCATTTGTAAAGAAAGTAGATAATAAGGATTTGATTATCCCTATAGAAAGTTATGGTGTGAAATTACTTTCTATAGGATTTTTTGTTAAAGCCGATGATGCCTTGCTGTGGCGAGGTTCTATTGCTAATAGCGCATTAAAGCAATTGTTAAATGATAGTCAATGGGGCGAATTAGATTATTTGTTGCTTGATTTACCTCCAGGAACGGGCGATATTCATTTAACTTTAGTACAAAGTATTCCAATTACTGGCGCAGTGGTTGTTACTACTCCACAAAAAGTGGCTTTAGCTGATGTGGTAAAAGCCGTAAGTATGTTTGGTAACGAAAAAATTAATGTTCCTGTATTGGGTATTGTAGAGAACATGGCATGGTTTACTCCTGCCGAATTGCCTGATAATAAGTATTATATTTTCGGTAAAGATGGTGGTAAAAAGTTTGCCGAAAAATTAAATATAAATTTATTGGGTCAAATTCCATTAGTCCAAACTGTACGTGAGGATGGTGATAATGGTCGTCCATCTGTAATTGATCAAGAGAGTATTATTGGAAAATCATTTATGAATTTAGCCAATAGTTTTATTAAAGCTGTAGATGAACGCAATGCGAATATCGATCCAACCAAAGTAGTAAACGTTACTAACGAAGGTTGTTCTACAAATTAAATTACTTTTACTATGACTGACCAAGAACGTGAGGATTTAAAGAAACAAGTTGAAAACGCATTAACTGTTATCCGCCCTTATTTAAATGAGGATGGTGGCGATGTTGAACTTGTTGATATTGATGATGATAAAGTAGTAAAAGTAAAACTTGTAGGTGCTTGTTATAATTGCCCTATGAGTATACAAACACTTAAATTAGGGGTAGAGCAGATTGTTAAGCGTTATGTTCCCGAAGTTGTAGAAGTAATAGAAGTAAAATATTAAATTTTATATACAAAGTGGATTAATGGAGCTCGCAGAGTTTCTACTTTTAGACTAATTAGCCGTAGCATTCATGCTACGG
>JAGLFE010000201.1 GCA_023144675.1 Thiomargarita sp.
TTTAGAAACCTTAACTGAAGAAGCTAAAAACGATAAAACTTTTAACAAAATATATAATGCTTATCGGACTTTCCAAATTGACCATGCTGCTTGGAATAAAGTTTCTGATAAGGCTTATTATAAAGTCAGATAAATCATGAAACAAAAGCTTTATATCAAAACCTTTGGTTGTCAAATGAATGTTTACGATTCATCTCGAATTGCTGATGTTTTACGAGTTTCGCTTAATTTAGAGTTGACTGATGACCAAACCCAAGCAGATGTACTTTTATTAAATACTTGTTCCGTTCGGGAAAAACCTCAAGAAAAAGTATTTTCATATTTAGGAATTTGGCAACAATTAAAACAGAAAAATCCCAAAATTGTAATTGGAGTTGGTGGCTGTGTTGCAAGTCAAGAAGGTAAAGCGATTCAAAAACAAGCTCCCTACGTTGATTTGGTTTTTGGACCACAAACTTTGCATCGTTTACCTGAGATGTTGACTGATGTTTGGCAAAATCATCGGCGAATTATTGATATTTCATTTCCCAAAATTGAAAAATTTGATTGTTTACCTGAACCAAAAGTAAGCGGAGTAACTGCTTTTGTTTCGATTATGGAAGGTTGCAGCCATTATTGCACTTTTTGCATTGTACCTTATACACGTGGCGAGGAAATAAGTCGTACTTTTGATAGTGTGATTGTGGAAATTTCCCAATTAGCAGCACAAGGAGTAAAAGAAGTAAATTTATTAGGGCAAAATGTCAATGCTTATCAAGGTTCCCTAGAAAATGGGGAAATAGTTGATTTAGCTCTATTACTTCACTATGTTGCGGCAGTTGAAGGTATTGAACGGATTCGTTATACAACTTCACATCCAATCGCTTTATCGGATAACTTAATTCAAGCTTATACAGAAATACCTCAATTAGTGAACCACCTACATTTACCAGTACAAAGCGGTTCTGATCGTATTTTAGGTTTGATGAAAAGAGGTTATACCACTGTAGAATACAAGCAAAAAGTTCGTGATTTAAAAAAAGTGCGCCCCAATTTAAGTTTATCTTCTGATTTTATTATTGGTTTTCCTGGCGAAACTGAAGCGGATTTTGAAGCAACTATGGATTTAATTGCGGAAGTAAATTTTGATTATTCTTTTAGTTTTATTTATAGCGTCCGTCCTGGTACTTTAGCTGCTGAAATGCCTGATAATGTATCGTTAAAGGTGAAAAAACAGCGACTTTATAAATTACAAGCAAGTCTTAGCCAAATGGCGGCTAATATTAGTGAAGCGATGGTGGGAACGGTGCAAACAATTTTAGTGGAGCGTCCTTCCCGCAAAGATAAACAAGAGCTGGCAGGACGAACTGAAAATAACCGAGTGGTTAATTTTAAAGCAGATAGTTCCTTAATCGGGCAATTTGTTAAAGTTAAGATTGTAGCTGCTTTACCTAATTCTTTGCGCGGGGAATTGCTGGTAAATTAATGCAAAATTTGCTTGCTGTGAAAATGCGTTATATTGAGCAAACAACTCGAAAACCGTTACCACTATTCCAATGGTTTATGCAACACCAAAATCTTTCGGCAGATCGAGAATTATTGGGATAATCGTCCCATGAACCACCACGCAAAACTCGCAATTTTTTATTTTTTGCATGGTCCCACACACTGCCATCCGTAGTTGCACCCTCGTAATTATCATGCCAAGGGTCTGCACACCATTCCCAAACATTACCGTGCATATCATATAAACCAAAAGCATTTGGGGAAAAAATACCTACCTCAGTAGTTTCATCACGATATTCACCTTTTGGTTCAAAAGCATAAATGAAATCACCATCATAATTAGCAAAATTAGAGCTAATAGTTTCCCCATAACAAAATGGCGTAGTAGTTCCCGCTCGACAAGCATATTCCCATTCAGCTTCACTCGGCAATCGGTAATTTCCCCCCGTATGTTTAGATAATTTTTCACAAAATGAAACTGCATCTTCCCAAGAAACTTGTTCTATCGGTTTATCATCACCTCTAAAACGAGCAGGATTCTTAGCTATTAGTGCTTCATATTGTTTTTGAGTAATCGGATATTTACTCATATAAAATTCTGGAACATTTACTTGATGTTGGGGACTTTCACTACCTTTATACCATGATTCTCTTCCTTTTTCATCTGTAGGCGAACCCATCGTAAAATTCCCGCCAGGAATATAAACCATTTCTAAAACTACATCACGCTTTAAATCTTCAGTTTGGAAATAGGATTGGTATAATTTTTTGTCAGTAGTTACTTGAATTTCTTGAACTTCAACTACTTCTTTTTTGCCAAGAATTCCCGCCAAAAATCCATTGACTTTTTTTTCTTTTTTTACAGTTCTTTCTGCTACACCAGTTATGGTAACCACTTCAAATTCAAAAAGTTTGCCTTTAGCTGATTCTGGTAATTGTAATGAATTATTTTGATTTGATTGGTTGTTTTTAATCATGGCAATTTCCTTTTTATTTCGTTGTTTTGCAAAGGGTTAATTTACTATTCCAATATAATTCGCACTTGTTTATCATCCAATTCTGCAACTAAATTAATTAAATATTGGTCAAAACGGGATTGTATTTCCGCTACTGTCATTGGTGAACCATTTGCCAATAATGCCGTTTTTAAATTTTCAAACGGAATAGTAACTTTTTCTAAATTAGATAAACTTTCTTGCACCGCTTGCACAAAATCATTGGTAATTTCAGTTGGCAAAGCTGATTGAGTTAAAAAGTACGTAATTTGTTGTTGAAAAGATTTTTTAAGTAATTTTTGTGAAACACCAGTTAATTCAGATAATAAAATTTGTAGCCATTGTTGTTCTAATTCCAGCAATTGCTGTTTTAATTGCATCAACTGCATTAAAGCCGATAATGATTGTTCATCTTTAACAGGCTGATAATGACAATGTGGACAAACTGCTCGCTCGGCTAAATCTCTAAAATTTAAATGATAACATCCTACTAATTGATTAACTTGATTTTCAAAATCATCTAATTGCTGTTTAGGTAATATATCAATATTAGCCAATTTTTTTAATTTAAATAAACATTTATTTTGTAACAATTCCTGTTTCGACTGCGATTCTTTCTGATTTAAACGCATTTGCTGATGCAAGCTAAAATAAGCTTGAATATATTGTTGCTTTAAATCATGCAATTTTTGTTGCACCCGATAATTTAGACTATTTTGATATGGCTGCTTTAATTGCGATAAAATAGCTTCACGAGTAACTTGGGCTTTTTGCACCCAATTATGTTTTGAAGGAAGATTACGTTCGGCAGTAACTAAATAGGCAATTAAAGCGTTTGAATCAATTAAAATAGTTTGCAAATTGGCAATTTGTTGTAAGTTATTTAAGCAAATTTGGTGAGCATCAATTTCTATTTTAGAATGATGAAAATGTTTGAATTGTAAAGGCGTAGTATAAATTTGTAACGATTCTAAAAATATTTTAAGTTGCGCCAAACCTGTTTGATAAGATTGAGTTTGTTTTTGACCGAAAATATCTCGTTCCCAAAATACTAAACCCGCATTAACTATTTGTTGAATATGAATACATTGCGTTAATTTAGCTGTTATTTGTATTTTTAATTTTTGGAGAGCATTTTCTTTATTTTGAGTCAAAGCAATAGCTAAATCGTCAGTTAGGGAAAACAAAGCAAATAAGGCTTTTATATTTTCCAAATTAAATGTTTTACAAAATTCTAAGTATTTAAATTCAACCAACTTTGCTATTGGAATCGTAGCCAAAGCATCTAATTGCGTTGCATCGTAAGATTGTTCTGGCATGGCTAAAATAATTTCATTACTTACAACCAAAGCAACAATTAAAATAATTACTAATTCCGCTTCTAAATGGTAAGGCAACAAATATTCATTTGGCATTAATTCCTCCCGATTTAAAACTTGTCCAATTTGCATACGATCTAAAATAATTTTGGCATATTTAGAGTGGGTAACTTTTAATTTACCATTATGCAACAAATCTAAAGCGGTTAAAATTCCATCTGTTTGACGACTACTTTGTTCTAAATTAGCCAAACCTCGTAAAGTATTTTGCGTAATTTGATTTAAATTTTCGCGACTAATTAAGATTGGAAATACTGGATATTCAGGAAATAATTTGGTAAAATAAGAATTTAAACAGATGTTAGCTACTAAATCAATTAAATCCCGAAAATTAGCTAATAAAGTTTGATCGGGAATCAATAAATTAGTATCAATATTGTATGATTTAACCGTTTTTAGCCATGCAATTAATGATTGAGTTTTAGCTTGATAAGTTAATTCAAAACCAGTTATTTTATGTACCTGTAACCATCGAATAAGTTGATGTAAATAAACCTTAACCTTTGATTCATACAGCGTTTTAGTAGGTCCCGACGACATCATGGCTAATTCAGAAGCGGCACTATAAAGTTTAATTGTCTGCTCGAAAACAGCATCTTTAACTATTAAACGAAAAAATAGTTCATTTTCAGTAGATGAATTAGGTAAATTAACTGATTGATAAATAGGTAAAAAATATAATAAAAAATAATTGGTGGTTTTAACTAATTCTATGGTTTCTTCATTGGGTAAACCAAAGATTAGAAAACCTTGACGTGTTACTTTATGAGAAAACCATTCTAAATCATAAAACCAACTATAATTTTGATATTCACTAGAAGGAACATCAGAAACTTCCATAACTTGTTTTAAAATAGTGTAATAATAACGATTCAATAGTTGCCCATCTAAACTTTCAGCCCGTTTCTCAATTAGAGCATCAAAATCATAATGTTTGCTAAAATCAATGTAATATTCACTATTTTCGGCATTATAAGAAATAAATTGTTGATTCACCGTTTTTAATATTTCTTGCAATACCATTTCCACTAAAGATAGTAAATTATCAGCCCGTTCACCAGCTAAATCGTTTAATTCCGATTCATATAAACATAAATGTTCGACTAAATTTTTAGCTGTTACTCCTATAGGTGCTTTTATATCATAAGTTGTTAATCTATGTACTGATAAGGCATGAATGATACGCAACGCCATAGGAAGATAACGGGGGCGGGCAAAATTTTGTTGCAGCCGATTCTCTAAAACTTGGCTACATTCAATCACTTCCCTAACTTCTGGCAAAGTACGAAAAGAAGGATTTTCCCGCAAGCTATGCCAATAACTATCATAAGTTAATAAACCTGGATAATTTTTTGGAATAATTTGCTGTTTTAATCGGTGCGTATTATTTGCTAAGGTTCGTAAAATTTCCCGTTTTTCAATAATAGTCAAGTTCGCAAAAATATTAATATATTCAGGATGTACTGGAAATAAAGTAACAAACTCATCCATTCGTTCAAGCATATTACTATAGCTAGAAGCAAACTGATTTAAATAATTTTCAATAATTAATTTTTGTTGCGCAGTTTTTTTCAATAAACGTTCTGTTACTACGAATTTAATATCTTGGCGAGTAATAAAAAGTTGCTCAAATCGGTCTTTAACCCGTCGCAACACATTAGCCACAAATTCAAACCGAGGATTATTAAAAATAGTTTCTTGCAAACCGGCGATAAAACGAAAACGTTGTTCTTTACACACTTCACCAATTTCACGCAAAAAACTTAAATCAAGAATCAAATTTTGATCAGAACGAGTACTCAAATAATCCAATAATTCATCAACAACTAATAACAAGCCTTGCTCAGGATAATGTTTAACAAATTGTTGCATCATTTCGGTAAAAACAATTTTATTATTAGTTACTTGATTTATATCTGGAAATTGAAAATTAATTCCTTTAGTCGCTAAAAATTGACTTAACTCCAAGCTTATAATATCTCTTAATGACATGGAAGTTGCACCAATTTCTATACGTAACACTTGAAACTTGCCAGCAACAATTTTCGCTGTTTCGGCTACCGAAGAATGATTTAATTGTTTAACTAATTCAACATTTTCAGCAATGCTAGAAATTACTGCCATTAAATGTGATTTACCCGTACCGTAATTACCTATTATTAATAAAGCTTTATTATCGCATTGTTGATTGAACTGCAATTGAGGAAAAACTAGGTGAATTAACCGATCCGCCATTTCTTTAGAAATTACATAAGTTGCAACTAATTCCTTAGCTCGGCTTATTTGATCAGCTTTTCTAATTTCAATAACTGATTCTAAGGCTGTAAATTGGATTAATTCAGAATATTGCATTTTGCAGGGAGGAAATTAAAAGTTGAAAGAAAATACTCTATATCAATATCGATGCAATTTGAAACGCCGCTTAATCTGTGCACCCACTAATAATAGTAGTGAACAAGCTATTCGTATGAGTACTATTTTTAGGAAAGTTACTAATGGTTTTCGTTCCGAATGGGCAAAGATTTGTTTGCTAATGTTCGTTCTATCGTTAATACTGGTAAACG
>JAGLFE010000202.1 GCA_023144675.1 Thiomargarita sp.
CCTATTATTGTATATACAGGTAAAACTTTGACTTACCAAGAACATATACAATTACAAAAATACGCTAATTCCATTGTATTAAAAGGAGTGCAATCAAACGAACGGTTATTAGATGAAACCACTTTATTTTTACATCAAGCCATCAAAAATTTACCTACTTATAAACAACATATTATTTCCAAATTGCATGAACAAATTTCGGTAAAAGATAAAAAAATATTAATTGTCGATGATGATGTACGCAATATATTTGCTTTATCGAATATTTTGGAAAAAAAAGGCATGATTATTTATAAAGCCAATAATGGTCAAGAATGTTTAGAACTTTTGGATAAAACTCCTGATATTGATTTGGTTATTATGGATATTATGATGCCAATTATGGATGGTTATGAAGCGATTGAAGCCATCAGAAAACAGAAAAAATTTGAGAAATTACCCATTATTACTTTGACAGCAAAGGCGATGAAAGAGGATTACAAAAAAAGTATAATGGCTGGGGCTAATGATTATTTGAAAAAACCAGTTGAAATTGAACAACTATTATCTGTAATGAAAGTTTGGTTACATGAATAACATAATTTTTGGGTTTATTAATCATAGTTAATTAACACAGGCGTTTACAATTCACAATTTTCTAAAGAAAGGTTTTACGCTAGTAGAAATATTAGTGGTTATGGTTATTATTGCCATTTTACTAAGTTTAGTTAATTTATCAATTGGCGATGGTAATTTATCTCGAAAAATGGAACAAGAAACACAAAGGTTAGCTTCTTTACTAGATTTAGCTAGTCAAGAAGCTATTTTTCAATCTAAACAAATGGGAATTTTTTTTGAAGAAAAGGGCTATCATTTTTATCGTTTACAAGACCAACAATGGCAAATAATTACCGAATCAGATAGTATTTTTCGTCAACGCCGTTTACCAGATGGAATACAAATTCATTTTCAATTGGAAGGGCAAGCGGTTAGCCTATATGATAATACTGAAAAATTACTTCCTCATTTATTTATCTTTTCTAGTGGCGAATTTATTCCATTTAAAATTGTATTTAATTCAGAAGCCAATGATAATTTTTATTATCAACTAACTGGCAATATGATGGGAAAAATGGTTATAAAACAAATAGAAGACGAATTTGAAACATTTTAAACTAGGTGGCTTTACTTTATTAGAAATTTTGGTGGCACTGGCGGTTTTAGCCATTGGTTTAGGCGCAGCTATCAAAGTTAGTACCGAAAATATTGAAAATACCAATTATTTACGAGATAAAATGTTAGCGCATTGGGTTGGCATGAATGTATTAACCGAAATTCAAGTACGCAACGAATGGTTAAGTATAGGCAAACAGCAAGGAACTATGTCGATGGCAAACCGTGAATGGTTTTGGATATTACGAGTTTCGGAAACAGCAGATAATGAATTGCGCCGTTTAAATGTTGCAGTTTATTATAGCGATTCAAATGCAGATAAAACCAATTCAATTGCTATTTTAACTGGATTTGTTGCAAAATCTGAATAAATGTTTGGAATAATATGATGAAGATATGTTTTGAAAAACTCGGTGTTATTAAAAAAGGCGAAATTAAGCTTAATGATTTAACTTTGTTATGCGGTCCAAATAATACTGGAAAAACATATGTTATGTATTCTTTGTATGGGCTACTAGACAAGAATTTTGAAGTTCATTTCGATTTTGTAAAAGATATTGTAAAGGAGTTGATTAAAAAAAATGTCTATAAATTAGACTTGCATGAAATTATAGAACAGCATTTTGAGAGCATGATTCAACATATAGAGAACAGTTTTCATAAACGATTACCTGACTTATTTGCTGTAACAAACTCTGAATTTGCTAACACTAAAATAACGTTGAAAGTAGATCAAGATGCTTTGTTAAGCAGTATTAAAGAAACACTGTGGGAAACCAAGTTAAGTTTAGGTAAAGAAAGAGATTGGTTTTTATATATTGAAAAAGCAGCTAATCAAACAATATTAAGTTTAACTTTGCGGCAAACAGATATGCCTCATAACATTTTAGTAACTGTTCTCTCTTCTCATATTGTTGAGTCAATATTGTCTGATATATCTTCTCGTTGTTTTTTATTACCAGCAGAACGTACTGCTATCAATTTGTTTTATAAAGAATTATCTAGTGTTCGTAATCGACTTTTACATCATGCTCAGAAAGAGAATATTGACCCAATGGCAGTATTACATGATATTATCCAATCACGCTATGCCGAACCTATTTCTGATTATGTTGAATTTCTAAATAAAATAGATGTGTTAAAAAAACAGAAAAGTGAATTTATTACAATCGCTAAAAATATACAAAAAAAAGTTATCAAGGGTAAATATCATATTGATAGTGAAGGTGATGTCTATTTTTTACCTTACCGTAGCAACAACAAAAAATTACCACTACATTTTACTTCATCCACTGTAAAAAGTCTTTTTGGTTTGGTTTTCTATCTTAATCATGTAGCACAAAAAGGCAACTGTTTGATGATTGATGAACCAGAGTTGAATTTGCATTTGGATAATCAGCGTCTTCTCGCTAGAATTTTGGCACAATTAGTTAATGCTGGATTAAAAATCGTGATAAGTACTCATAGTTCTCACTTTGTTCGGGAACTGAATAATTTAATCATGTTAAATCAATCATTTTCTCAAATTGATAGTTTAAGAAAACGTTATGGTTATCTGGAAACAGATAAATTGAATCCAAATCAAGTATCAGCCTATTTAGTCGATAATAATAAAATTACTTCAATGGAAATAGACCCAAATGAAGGTATTATCGCCAAGACTTTTGATAAAGTTATTAGCAATCTTAATCAATCTTCCAACGATATTTTTGATGCTTTACAAGATGAATTAGCAGAATCGGAAGAGGAATCCGATGACTGATAAAAAGCCTTTAGTAGAATTATTGTATGACGTAATCGCCACGGATTTTCAATTACCTATTAAAGAAGACATACTACTTATAACAGAAACAAAAAATCAAGCAACTTGTCGTCAGGTAGAAATTAGAATGGAACAATCTGTACCTGGCTATTCTAGCTATTGTTTTACTATTGATAAACAAAGGGAAAAAGGTAGAAGTGATCCAGTTTTTCCCTTTTTCAATCCTGAAATAAAAGGTATGTGTAGTAAAAATGAGGCTATTTTGGTTTGCCAAAAACAGCAAAAAATTTATGTTTTTCTTATTGAATTAAAATCAAAGCATCCTGGAAAATATCTTAAACAACTCCTTTCAGCAAAAACCTTAGTTCAATTTATTATTGCCCGCATTCAATTATATTATCAGTGTAACTATAGTTTAGA
>JAGLFE010000203.1 GCA_023144675.1 Thiomargarita sp.
ACAAAAACTTTAACCTCGAAACCATTTGCATGATAAAACTTATCGCCCACTCGTTTTCCTGAAAGAAAATTTGTGTTTGAGTCCATTTGTGAGGTGTATGCACAATTAACCAATCGCAGACAAGAACCTCTCGCCTTTGTTACTGATTCAAGTGCTTCTGCTAACGCTCCTTTTGCCCAACTTGACATCCTTCTATTATAATTATTCCATTTTTCCTTGTTTATTATTGGGTTAGTTAAATCTTCGGCTCGTACTTCTTTGGCAATATCTACAATCGCATGGACTGCTTGGACTGCGGTATTTCTTATCAAGGCTTTCTGTTTCTTATTGTTTTTATGTAATTTTTTAGTGCCTAAATTAAATTTGTAAATATGGTCTATCTTTTTTCTAATTTTCGGATTAGTATCAAGCCGTTCACTCAATTTATCAGCAATTGCTTTCAATTTATTCCGTGCCTTACCACGACTATTAACTTTGTCAGTGTATTTACCCAGTAATTTACCAAAATTTTCTCCATAAAAATTACCTTCCGAGTCGGCAAAAGCTTCAGTATAACCTTTGTCAACACCAATAATTTGTTCTCCAGATGCTTGATATTGCTTCTGATTAATTGTATAATAAACAAATACAATCCCATCTTTTAAAATCAACCGTAACATGCCTTGAAGCTTGATGTTACTATTTAAGGGAACGCAAATTGGTTTGCCCCTAATGAAAGATGGAATTTTTAACCAAGTATTACCATTTTTGCCCGTAAATTGCCCATAAACCCCAGCTTCAAGAATTATTTGATTGCTTACTGTTGTTTTTCCATGTTTTTTATATTTCCGCATCAAACGACATAAATAGCTGTTATTTATCCAACAGTTATTTTTTAACAGTTTAAATAGTTCTTTGTTATCTTTACGTTTATATATAATTTTACGGACTTTTTCTTTAGCTGATTCTTCATATAATTTAATGTCATCAAGTGTGTCTCTCAGAGTTTCTTTCCATGCTTTGGCTGGCAATGGTAAAAAATTCCTAGTTTTAACCCAATCATTGCGTCTCTTTCTGAAACAGACACCAACTCCATTAATTGAGCCAAATCTTTGCCAAACTTCTTTCCTCAAGATACCCAATAATTTAGCTTGCTCTACCAGCAAAAGATATTTTAAGGTATTTAAATAAACTGATTCTATTATTCTACTTACTTTGCTCATCTTGTATTATTGCTTTCAAATTATTCAATAATTTTTTATTTTTATGACTTCTGCTACCATATAATTTTGCTGAAAATACGGTTATTATTTCTAACACCAAGTTCTGCCGATGCTTCTCTAATACTCATTAATTTGCTCATGATTAAACAAGTATATTTATATATGTGCAAATTGTCAAGTACTGTTGTTTACCCCGCCAATCACGAGAAAATTTGGACGCTAAATGATAACCACCGCTGACCTCTGCAAACGCATCAAAACCTATACTGAGACTAAGCGCGTTAAAAT
>JAGLFE010000204.1 GCA_023144675.1 Thiomargarita sp.
ATTATTTTTATGGGATTTTTAATGCTAGTTGTGAGTATTCAACAAAAAGTTTTTTTTCAAAATCGGCAATATTTGCAATCTGTAATCTATGGTGTTATTACAGCAATTGTATTAATTGGTTGGTTTTCGGTTCATGATGGTATATATTATATTTTACGTTCTAAAGAAATGGAATATTTTTGGTTATTTATTGAATTACTAATAGCCGCTTTTATGACTGGGATTGGTTTTATTTATGTTCGTAGATATTTCCAAAAGCAACCACTACGCATTTTATTCCAAATATTGTGTTTAACTTTATTTATTTTACTTGTTGGTTATCTTAAATATTTATCACAATTACAAACAATAGATTTAGGAATGCTCGATATTTTCTTAGAAATAGTATTAATTTCATTATTACCAATACCTATAACATATTACGCTCTACAAACTAGTGATAAATGGTGGAAATGGCTGTTGAGAAAAGGAGCGATGTTATTGGTATTCCTTAGTCTTTTGGCTACGACTTATTTACTAATTGCATTGTTAGATAATGCTTTGGCTTTCTATAATCCCATTCCAACCAATTTACGGTTTTTACTCTTACTTGCTGTTGGAATAATTTTAGGAACAGCTATATGGTATCAATTTAAGACTTATTTATATCCACAGAAAAAATGGTTCACCATGCTAAGTTTTATAAGCATTTATAGCTTAATTTTATGTTTATCCTTAATAGCTTTTTGGGATTATGGAACTTTTATTTTACCTTTTTTTGATATTGGTTGGCAACGAGTCATACTTTTTTATGAAATCTCCGATACTTTAACTTTGCTTCTAGCATTCGCAGCGGCAAGTTTCGCAACTTTTTGGGCAATCAAAGGCTATCAAACGCAAAACTATATTAAAAGCGGGATTTATGCCTTAGCCGCACTATTTTTAGTCAGTAGTTCCCTGTTCTACTTCCGAGCCTATATGTCAATGATGCCCTTCTTTACGGTGGTGATTGGAGGAATGCTGTTATTTGTGCATTCGGTGAGTATTGGGTTTGATAATAAATTTCGGTTTAAATTTACTTTGGAGAATATAAATGCTACAAACCTATGAAGCAATATACAACGGTCAACAATTTCATTGGCTTAATAATATTCCACCACAACCAGATAAAGAAATACATGTAGTAGTTGTTATGGATATATAAGAAAATATTGTTAATTCCAGAGAAAATATCCATGAAGTTTTGCAACGTACTCGCGGGGCATGGGGAAAAGGAAAAACACTTGATGAAGTTGACGTAGAAATTCATGCGAAGCGTTCAAAAGACTGGGAGCGAGAATGGGAATCATCACTGAAAATAGCAAAGTAATCGACACTAATATTTTAATCTATCATTTAAATGACAGTTTGACAGATAATGTCGAGCAACTTTTGACAAAAGCGATTGAATCAAATTCTTACCTATCTGTTATCACACGTATTGAATTGCTTGGACACTGAAAAATCCTTAAATCGCACTAAAGAGTTGCTAGATGTCTTCAATGAACAGATTTTGAACGAAGAAATTATAAAATTATGTATTCAAATACGGCAAACGACTTCATTAAAAGTGCTAGATGCTATTATCGCAGCTACAGCTTTACATCTTAAATTACCTTTAATGACACGAAATATCAAAGATTTTAAAAAAATACTTAATATTCAATTATTTAATCCATTCGAGTCTTAAAATTATTATCCGAGTTCATATATCAAATCAATAATGCCCTTCTTTACCGTAGTGATTGGAGGAATGCTGTTATTTGTGCATTCGGTGAGTACGGGGTTTGATAAAAGATTTAGATTGTCAACATCGCATTAAATACATTACGCACATTGACATCATGATTCTATAACGCTATTATGTTATTTAGAGATTATTTTTAATAACAGGAGTAATTATGATGTCTGCTTTAACAAAAAGAACAATAATTTATTTTGAACCGAAAATTCACAACATTTTGAAAGTAAAGTCATTAGAAACATCTCGTTCTATTTCAGACCTTGTCAACGAAGCCATTTTGCATGAATTAGCAGAAGATGCTGAGGATTTAAAAGCCTTTGAAGAACGTTATAATGAGCCATCTGTATCATTTGAAGATTTGGTAAAAGGTCTAAAGGCAGATGGTAAAATATAAAATTGAAGTAAAAAAATCCGCTGAAAAAGAATTAAGAAAACTCCCCCAAAAGAACCTAATAAAAATTTTAGAAAAAATAACAAGTTTATCGAGTGATCCTCACCCAATTGGAAGCATAAAACTTACGAATCAAGAACGATATAGAATTAGAATTGGTAATTATCGGGTTCTTTATACTATTGAAGATGATATTCTAACAATCTACATCATTAAAATTGGACATAGAAAAGAAATATATCGCTAATCAATTATCGCACAGAACAACATTATATAGAATAGTAACTGATTGATATAAAAGTATTTTTAATTATTTAGGAAAGATGTCTAAACTAAAACCTACACAAATTTCTGAGCCTATATATCAATAATGCCCTTCTTTACCGTAGTGATTGGAGGAGGAATGCTGTTATTTGTGCATTCGGTGAGTACTGGGTTTGATAAAAAGTTTTGATTGTCGGGTTCGTAAAGGTAAAAAATGAAAAAATTATCGACTAAATGGTTTAAAAAATGGTCCAAAAAAGTTAATTTGAGCAATCAAGAACTACTAAAATCTATAAAAGATTTAGAAATGGGTTTATCTACCGTTGATTTAGGAAGTAATCTTTTTAAAGTTCGGGTCAAAAGAAAACATAGTGGAAAAAGCTCTGGTTTTAGAACAATTATTGTTTATAAAAAAATGATAAGGCAATATTTGTATATGGATTTAGAAAAAATGAGAAAGATAATTTAAGTGATGTAGAATTAAGATATTTTAAAAAATTAGCCAACGATTTTTTGGTTTTAAATGTGGAAGAACTCAACCAATTAATAACACAAAAAATGTTATTTGATTTGGAGGAAATGAAATGAGAAATACAATTAAGCAAGCCATAGGCGAAACTGTACAAGATATGGTCAATTCTGGATTTAAATCTTCTTTCACAAAAGTAGAACTGGATACCCTCGAAGTTAAAATCCCAGAAATTCAATTAACGAAAGATCAAATAACGTCCATTAGAAAACAAATGAATATCAGCCAAATGGTTTTTGCAAAGATTCTAAATGTCAGTCCATCATCTGTTAGCCAATGGGAACAAGGAAAAAGAAAGCCTACAAGCTCAACAAAAGTATTGCTTGAATTGCTCCAAAAATCTCCACATCTGCTTGATTATAGGATAAGTGCATAATTTTTACTTCCGAGCCTATATGTCAATGATGCCTTTCTTTACGGTAGTTATTGGAGGAATGCTGTTATTTGTGTATTCGGTGAGTATCGGGTTTGATAAAAAGTTTTGATTGTCGGCTTTGTAAGGAAAAAACAAACTCAGTGGGTGGCATGAGAAGATATTCGCATCAAATTCGAGCTATAACAAAAGTGGAAAATTAATCATGAACAAGAAACTTGATTTAGACAGGCAACTTAATATTATGACCAACCATCTACTGAATGGGCATGAAATTGAATTGATTTCTAAGTTGTAAGTTGTCATTGGTGTATTATAAATCAACTTGAAAAGAGGAATTATATTATGGACATTAAAGAAATTACTAAGGACATTAGTGAAACGATAGAAAAAATGACGCAACAAGAAAAATTTGAGTTGCTTCGAGACGCAAATATCATTGATGATGAGGGTTATTATCACCCTAACTTTTTTTCTGATGCAACAGTCAAGGCAGATAGAGACGCAAAAACGGCTTTTAGAAAGCAATAATTATGATGTACAGCAATCAAATGGTTTACGGTTTTCATGGTATTGACAAAGAGATTGGTTTACGAATTCTGAATCAAGAACAAGAGTTTAAACTTAGCAAAAACCGATATGATTGGTTAGGTGATGGTATTTATTTTTGGGAAAACAATATCGCCAGAGCTTGGCAATATGTTGAAATCGCAAGCAAAAGAAAAAATAGCTCAATTAGAACGCCTTATGTTTTAGGTGCAATTTTGGAGCTTGGTAATTGTTTGGATCTTTTAAATCAAAAACACTTAGATTTTTTGGCACAATCATACGATTTATTGAAAGAATTATTAACAGACGAAAAAAACTTTCCGAAAAATACCAGTTTTAATAAAAATGACTTTGATTTCAAGAAACGGGAATTAGATTGTGCCGTGATTCGTATGGCACATAGCTATATGCAGAAGTCTACAGGTATTCATTTTGATTCAGTTCGAGCCGCTTTTTGGGAAGGTGATGAACTTTATGAGGGTGCAGGTTTTAGAAAACAAAATCATATACAAATTGCTATCTTGAATCCCAATTGCATTAAAGGGGTTTTTTTGCCAAGAGATAAAACCTTATACCAATAGAGCCTTATGTGATTTTTGTTACCATGGTGATTGGAGGAATGTTGTTATTTGTGCATTCGGTGAGTACGGGGTTTGATAAAAAATTTCGGTTTAAACTTCCTTTGGAGAATATAAATGCTACAAACCTATGAAGCAATATACAACGGTCAACAATTTCATTAGCTTAATATGTAAAACTGTCCGAACTATTATAAAATATTAGTTTTTTAAATATATTTTTTCACCATCCGCCATTTTTCTAACTTATCTTGATAGCTAACACGAGCATTGGCAGGACTGGTTGATGGCAGTTGATGATATAAAATTTGGTTTTTGGGATTAAGTTGTGGCAATATTTTTTTACGATAAACTTGTTCAGCTTTTAGACCATTGAAAAAAACATTGTTGATATTAGGCTGTGCTAAGTAAAATTGGAAAAAATCGTTGGGAATAATTGATTGGGTCTCAATATCAGAATCTAAGCTACCAGGACGAAAACAAGCTTTTAATACATCCCAAACGGCAATATGATTGGCAATTAAAATTTTTGTACGTTGTTGATAGGAAATATCGGTTGAAAAATCGAATAATTCAGCCATAATTCGCCAAAAAGCATTGTGAGGATAAGCGTAATATTGTTGGTGCTGTAGAGACGTGCGACTAGGAATAGAACCTAAAATTAATATCTTGGCATTGGTTGCCGCAATTGGTGAAAAACTTTTTACATAACTCATAATTTAAATTTACCCAAAATTGATGTTGAGTATCTTTTTTAATTTATATGAAACTGAATCAATAATTTTGATCTTATCGCTTTCAACATCATAATTAAATAATGCTTTCATATCATTTGTTCTTATCAAAAATGATTTTTTTGACCTTTTAATATCCGCTGCTTTACTCAATAATAACATTGCTTCATCTAATGTTTCATTATTTTTTTGAATACGAATTAATATTGGTGAATCTTGATATTTTTCTTTTAATATTGCATCTATTCCACTATTTCTATGAACAGGAACATGTTCAATATTATATAATAGTTTTTCTACCAATTCATTGACTGTTTGATATGATTTTCTACCATTCTTAATCAGATTAGATTCACTTTTTATGGGGTTTTCTAACCTGTTTTTTGTTAATGCGACCGCTTCTGAAGAAATGTCAATACCTATAACTTTTCTATTTTTTAATTTTCCTGCAACTAATGTAGTCCCACTTCCACAAAATGGATCAAGAATTGTGTCTCCTTCATTTGATGCAATTTCAATAACTTGTTCTAACAATAAAATTGGTTTCTGAGTTGGATATCCAACCCTTTCTTTAGCTTTTGGATTTAAATAAGGTATTTCCCAAACATCACTTAATGGAACTCCTTTTTTTTCATCACTGGATATTATTTGACCATTGCTATCTTTTGCATAAACAGTTTTTCC
>JAGLFE010000205.1 GCA_023144675.1 Thiomargarita sp.
AGATATTTTTTGTAGATATTTTTATAAAAACGCCGCTTTTAGCTTAATTAGCACTCAAACGAGCTATTGCTGTTTCTGGAGAAGTTCCCGCTGGAAAATGAGTAATTAATACATCTTGCCATTTTTTCATAAATTTAGTATGGTTAATTTCTTGGAAAGCTTTGTAACCAGTATTAATATCCGTACCTGCGGTGATGCCTTCGTGGTGAATAAGTTCAGAATTATGGCAATATAAAACTTGATAACCAGCCTGGCGAGCGGCAAAACATAAATCAGTATCCTCATAATAAGCGGGTGCATAACGACTATCAAAACCACCTAATTGTTCCCATAAATGCCTACGAATCATTAAACTAGCACCAGAACAGTAATCAACCGCCCGACTTTGATTAAATTGGGGCAAACTAGGGTCTTGTAAACGCCCATAATTCCAGCCACTAGCATCATTGAAAATAATCCCCCCCGCTTCTTGTAAACGCCCATCGGGATAAATTAATTTACTACCTGTAATCCCAACTTTGGAATTATTCATAGCTTCAAGCATATTTGATAGCCAGGCTGACATTACTTGGGTATCGTTGTTCAAAAATAAAATAAATTCGCCGCTGGCTATATCCGCTCCCTGCTTGCAAGCTTCAACAAACCCTTTATTCTCGGTATTATTAATAACTTTAATTGTGCCTTGCAATTGCTTTAATAATAAATCCGTTTCATCGGTGGAAGCATTGTTAATAATTATAATTTCTCGACTAATTTCCGTATCACAAGTTTGCAATGCCAAGAGGCAATTATAAGTATATAAAGCCTTATTGAAAACTGGAATAATAATGCTAACTTGCGGTTTTGAAGTGATTGGAAAAATAATGGGATTTAATTTTAACTGATTAACAAAAACTGGCGGGATTCTACTACACCATAATGCAACTACATTTTCTGCTGTTGCATCCGTTGAATAGATTGAAATTTCTAATTTTTGCTTAGGAATGTAAGTTTGTGGCGTTGTAAATGGAATATTTATGTATTCATTGTCAACCAAATCGCTGGCATTAAAACTATGGTTAAATTGATTAATTTGGATATTAATATGGCAGTGATTAATACGACAATAAGTGCCAAATCTTAGACGGATTCCCGTTACATTTTCCTCATGGGGAATTAATTGGAAACGAATGCAAATTCCTTGACTCAAAGTAACTGGAATATTGCCATAAAAATTAGTTGCGCTAATAAACTCCTGTTGTTTTCCCAATAAAGCGGAAGCGGGCAATTTATTCTCAATAATTTTATCAAATTGGGGAATAATATTTTTATGTTGATTTGAAAAAATACGTTTTAAACGTTGCAATAAATTCATTATAAATATAATTTTTTGGTAGTCCTAGATAAAGTAGTGATG
>JAGLFE010000206.1 GCA_023144675.1 Thiomargarita sp.
ATTTGAAGCTTTAATTGGTAGATAGTTACATTTATTTTAGTAATACGCATGAAATAAAATTTTAAAGGTTTTAGATTTTATTAGTGCGTAAATCCTAATTTTTACCAGAACTTAATTGAAATTCCAAATTTTCTTATTTTTAAACTAAATTATGCGTATTCGTTCAAAATTATTAGCTAATACATTTGTTATCATCGTTTGTCTAGCCACAGTTGGGGGTATTGGATTTTATTATACTCATAGTGTTGCACAGGCATTTTTATTCATGTTTAAAGTTGAAGCGATACCTATTATCAAAATTAATAAATTAGAAGAATTTACATGGAATAAGTGGCTTAATTTAACTTTGCATAGTGGCACTTCTGATTTAGAAACCATGCAAAAACTTGAGATTAAAATTAGTAATTCCAATAAAAAAATAGCTAAAAGTATTCAAGAAATAGAGAAAATATATACATTAAATGATGTAAAAAATTTAAATTCCGAACATATTAAATCATTGCAAGAATTTAAACAAAATTGGCAAATATTTCAACAAGTAGCCGAGCAAATTTTATTATTAAGTAAAGATTTCACTAAGGAAGATGCCCTTAATCTTATTACACAAGAGGGACAAGTATCTTATGAAAAAGCTATTAATAATTTAGGTGAATTAATTAATCAACATAGCAATAATATGGAAATATTACGTGAAAATGCTTTGCAAGCTCGTCAAGATTCAGCGTTAATGATTAGCTTGTTTACTTTCATTATTGGATTTATCGCCGTTATTTTTATTAATCGGTTTACGCATAAATTTATTAAAACTTTATTACTTATCAATAAAAACTTAAAATTATTGGCTTCAGGTAATCCGCTTACTGATAATATCGATTATAAAACTAAGGATGAAATTGGTGAAATTGTCTTATCTTCTAATCAGTTAAAAGAAAATATTACTAATACTATCCAACAAGCTAATACCATTGCTAAAGGTAATTACAATACTAAAATACAACTGCGTTCTGATGAAGATCAATTAGGACAAGCTTTACTTAAAATGACTAACACATTAAGTAAAGTAACCAATTACAATGAAATACAAAACTGGTTAAAAACTGGACAAACACAATTACATGATCAAATGAGTGGTAATTTAAGTGTTATTGATTTAGCCCATAATATTATTTCATTTTTGACTTTATATGTGGAAGGGCAAGTTGGAATTTGCTATTTAGTGGAACAAACTTCTGATGAAGGAATTAATCAATCTTTTATTTTAAAACAAGTGGCTAGTTACGCTTATACTCGTCGTAAAAATTTAGGCGATGAATTTGGATTTAGTGAAGGTTTAGTAGAACGAGCGGCTAAAGCGCAAGAAATAGTTATCATCAGTATTGATAGCGGACTTGGAGAAGAAATGCCTAAGCATATTATTATCATGCCTTTTTTATATGAAAATATTATTAAAGGCGTGATTGTATTGGGTACTCAGCATATTTTAACTGAAGTACAACGGACTTTTCTTGATCAAGTGATGCAAGGTATCGGCATTGCGGTTAATACGGTAGAATCTCGTGCAAAAATGCAAGATTTATTAAAAAGAACTCAAATACAAGCGCATGAATTAGTTGAACAAAAGGAAAAGTTACAACACCAAACTGAAGAATTAACCTATCAAAAAGAAGAATTGCAAAATCAAGCGGAAGAGTTACAGAGTCAAACTGAGGAATTACAAACACAACAAGAAGAATTGCGTCAAAGTAATGAACAATTAGAAGCTAGAACCGGTGAATTAGAACAGCAACAATCAGAAATCTCTGATAAAAATACCGCTTTAAAACAATCGCAAACAGCAATTCAGGAAAAAGCCCAAGAACTTGAACTTGCTAGTAAATATAAATCCGAATTTTTGGCAAATATGTCCCACGAATTACGCACGCCATTAAATAGTTTATTGATTCTTTCCCAATTGTTAGAAGAAAATAAGGATAAGAATTTAAATACTAAACAGGTTGAATATGCAAAAACTATTCATGGTGCAGGTACTGATTTACTTGGCTTGATTGATGAAATATTAGATTTATCCAAAGTTGAAGCAGGTAAAATTGAGGTGCAAATGGAGGAAATGTTCATATCTGACACCGTACGAACGATTGAACAGAATTTTAATCATGTTGCAAAAAATAAAGGCGTAGATTTTAAAATTAATATTGCAATTGATATTCCTGAATTTATACAGACAGATCGGCAACGTTTTATGCAGATTATCAATAATTTATTATCTAATGCGTTTAAGTTTACTAAACAAGGTGAAGTGAAACTTAATATAGAAAATATAACAGATAAAACTGCCCTTGAGAAATATTTGATACTCGAACCAGATCATAATTTACTTAAACAGGATAAATTAATTATTATCAGCGTCAGCGATACTGGGATTGGTATTCCAAAAGCTAAACAACAGCTTATTTTTGAAGCATTTCAACAAGCGGATGGAACTACGAGTCGCTGTTATGGAGGAACTGGACTTGGTTTATCCATTTCTCGTCAACTTGCTCGCTTATTAGGTGGGGAATTATTATTGCAAAGTGAAGCCGAAAAAGGTAGTACCTTTACTCTTTATTTGCCTAGTTTAACAGATACCTCGACATCTAGTACCATCAACTCTTCCATACCTAGTTTTTCTCCTGATTTAGTTGTTCCTGTAAAAAATGAAGTGGTTAAACCTGAAATTGATGATGATAGAGAAGATTTGCAAACGGGTAATAAATCTATTTTGATTATTGAAGATGATATTAATTTTAGTAATATTTTTAAGCAATTAGCTAGGGATAGAGGTTTTAAATGTTTAGTTGCTGAAGATGGTTTAACTGGTTTAGAATTAGCTGAAGAATATACACCTAGTGCTATTGTTTTAGATATTTCGCTACCACATTTAGATGGATTAACTGTGATGGAACGGCTTAAAGATAATCCTAAAATACGTCATATTCCAGTCCATTTTATTTCTGCTACTGATAAAATTTTAGATGCTAGAAAAATGGGTGCGATTGGCTATTTACTAAAACCTGTTGATGTTGAGAAATTGAATAATGCTTTTAATACAATAGAATATTTTATTGATGAAAAAATTAAAAATTTACTAGTTATTGTAGATGATAATGTTCACCAAAATAAGATTTTAGAAATTGTTAAAAATAAAGAACTTCAAATTAAAGTAGTAATTACTATTGATGAAGCAATGGAAAAGATAGAAAATACCCATTATGATTGCGTTATTTTAGATATTGACCTTGAAAATAAGTCTGGTTGTGAATTATTGCAGCAAATACGTAAGGAAAAAAGTATTTATCAAACCCCACTTATTATTTACACAGAACGTAATTTATCATCAGAAGAAGAAGTATTATTATTAAGATGTGGCGAGCAAATTCCAATTAAGCAGGTTAAATCTCCTGAACGTTTATTAGATGAAACAACTTTATTTTTGCATCAAGTAGAAGCTGAATTGCCCGAAAATCAACGCAATATGTTGCGGATGGTACATGATAAAACCGCTTTGTTAAGTTATAAAAAAGTATTGTTGGTTGATGATGATGTACGTAATAGTTTCGCACTCACAATAGTATTAGAAGACCATGATATGGAAGTAATTGTTGCGGTAAATGGTAAACAAGGTTTAGAAAAATTAGAGAAAAATGATGATGTTGATATTATTTTGATGGATATTATGATGCCTGAAATGGATGGTCATGAAACTATGGAAATAATTCGTAAACAACCTAAATATCATAATTTACCTATTATTGCCTTAACTGCAAAAGCTATGAAAGGTGATCGACTAAAATGTATTGAATCTGGTGCTAATGATTATTTATCTAAGCCAATAGATAGTGATAAATTACTTTCATTAATGCGAGTGTGGCTTTATCGCTAATTTCTTATTTGACTTTATTAATTTACTAAAAATATGACAAATCCTTTACTTAATTGTACAAATAGTTTACCAACTTTTTCCCAAATTAAAATCGAACATATTTATCCAGCGATTAAACAAATTTTAGAGGACAATCGCAATCAGATTGAGCTTTTAATTAAAACCGCTTCTCCTTATAATTGGGATAATTTTATCCAACCAATTAATGAATTACAAGATAGTTTGAGAAATATTTGGTCAATTGTGGAACATTTAACTAATGTAGTTAATACTGAAGAATTACGCCAAGTTTATAACCAATGTTTGCCCTTAATTTCTACTTACCAAAGTGAATTAGGACATAATGACGGCTTATATCAAGCTTATCGGGTTATTGCTAATAGTTCAGAATATCAAAATTTAGATATTGGACAACAAAAAGTCATTCAAAATGAATTGCGGGATTTTCGTTTATCAGGCATTGTTTTAACCACTGAAAAACAGCAACGCTATAAAGAAATTCAAGAAAAATTGATGCAATTAAGTACGCAATTTTCAGAAAATGTGTTGGATGCGAGTCATGCTTGGAAAAAACATATTATGGATGAAACCTTATTAGCTGGATTGCCTGATTCTATTAGGGCATTAACGAAACAAAATGCGGAACATGAAAATCAGGAAGGTTGGATATTAACTTTGGATTTGCCTTGTTATCAACCGATTTTGAATTATGCTGATAATCGTGAATTGCGCCATGAACTTTACGTTGCTTATGTTACTCGTGCTTCTGATCAGGGTTCTGATGCTGGAAAATGGGATAATAGTGAAGCGATGCAGGAAATTATAGCTTTGCGGCATGAATTAGCTTTATTATTAGATTTTTCCAATTATTCGGAACTTTCTCTTTATACTAAAATGGCTGAAACGCCACAACAAGTAATAGATTTTTTAACGGATTTAGCTAAACAAGTTAGACCTTTGGCAGAAACAGAATTATCCCAACTCCAAACTTTTGCCCAAGAGCAAGATGGTATAAAGCAATTAGAAATGTGGGATTTTCATTATTATGCAGAAAAATTACGCCAACATTTATATAATATCTCCCAAGAAGAATTGCGTCCTTATTTTTCCTTAGAAAATGTATTATCAGGTTTATTTAATATTGTACAACGTTTATATGGTTTATCCGTCAAACAACATCCCAAAATAGATACTTGGCATAATGATGTGCAATTTTTTGATATTTATGATGAATCGGGACAATTGTGCGGACAATTTTATTTAGATTGTTTTGTTCGTAAAGGTAAAAGAAACGGTGCTTGGATGGATGAATGTTTGATTCGTCAGCGCACTGCTAATAATTTACAAACGCCTGTTGCCTATTTAGTTTGTAATTTTACTCCGCCTATTGGAGACAAACCTTCATTATTAACGCATCAGGAAGTAATTACTTTATTTCACGAATTTGGACATGGTTTACATCATATTTTAACTAAAGTGGATTATGCACCAATCGCTGGGGTCAATGGTGTTGCTTGGGACGCGGTGGAATTGCCTAGTCAGTTTATGGAAAATTGGGCATGGGAAAAATCAGCTCTTGACTTATTTGCCAGCCATTATAAAACTGGTGAACCATTACCAGCTCAATTATTTGAAAAAATGCAAGCAACAAAACGTTTTCAAGCTGGTTTACAAACTCTGCGCCAATTAGAATTCTCTTTATTCGATTTTAGTTTACATACTGAATATCAACCCCAACTTAATATTCAAACTTTATTAAACAATGTTCGTCAGCAAATTGCAGTTCAAATTCCACCCAGTTTTAATCGGTTTCAACATAGTTTTTTACATATTTTTGCTGGTGGTTATGCGGCGGGTTATTATAGTTATAAATGGGCAGAAGTATTAGCTGCTGACGCTTTTGCAAAATTTGAAGAGCAAGGAATTTTTAATCGACAAATTGGACAACAATTTTTAACATCCGTTTTAGAACAAGGTGGTACGCAAGAACCGATGGATTTATTTGTTCAATTTCGCGGACGAAAACCAACTATGGATGCTTTACTGAAAAAAATAGGTTTGCATTAGAAATACGAATTAAGAATTAAAATAAGTATATCAAAATCAATGAGTTAAGATTGCACAAAATAATTTAAATTTTTAACTTGCAATAAAACTAAACAACTTACATTTTTAACTCTTAATTTGTACTTCATTACAATATTATAAAACTTTGCCATATATTACCATGTACAATGATATAGAACTCTTTGAAATCAAACAATTTGAAGCAGATTTAAATGCACAAGAAGCTTCAAAACTAAAAATATTTCGTCAAGTCCTAGAACGAGGCGATAATATCTTGAAAACGCGCTTTGAAACTCATAAAGATGCGGTTCATTATGTTACTCAACGTGCTTGGTTAGCAGACCAAATTCTTTGTAAAGCTTGGGAAATTCACTATACTTGCACTGATATTCCAACGGCTTTAATTGCAGTTGGAGGTTATGGACGTGGTGAGTTACATCCTTATTCTGATATTGATTTGCTGATTTTATTTGCATCGCCATTAAATGATGAAGTAAAAACATGTATTGAAAACTTCATTATGTTTCTTTGGGATATTCGGCTAGAAATTGGACATAGCGTTCGCACATTGGAAGAATGTCAACACCAAGTTTCTGAAGAAGTTACTGTTATGACCAATTTAATGGAATCACGTTTATTAACTGGTTCTAATAGCATATTTGAAGAAATGCAAGCGAGTATTTCTCCTAAACAAGTTTGGTCAAATAAAGCCTTTTTTAATGCCAAATTGGAAGAACAAACTCAACGTCATGCTAAATACGATGACACGGCTTATAATTTAGAACCAAATATTAAAGAAAGTCCTGGTGGATTGCGGGATATTCAAATGATTGGCTGGGTAGCTAAACGTCATTTTGGAGTACAAACTTTATATGATTTAGTCCAAGATGGATTTTTAACTGAGAAAGAATATAAAACTTTAATCGCAGGACAAGAATTATTATGGAAAATTCGTTGTTTATTACATTTCGTTGCTAAACGTCATGAAGACCGATTATTATTCGATTATCAACGTATTTTAGCTGATAAGTTGGGTTATAAAGATGATAATACTGGGGTGTTAGGCGTTGAAAAGTTTATGACCCAATATTATTGCACGGTTAAAAAAATAAGTACTTTGAATAGTATGTTACTGCAATTATTTCAAGAAGCTATTTTATATGCTGAAACTCCCACTAAAATTTATTCATTAAATAGACGGTTTCAAGTTCGTAATCAATTTATTGAAGTGGTTAATAATGAGATTTTTCTACATTACCCATTTGCTTTATTAGAAATATTTTTGTTAATTGAACAACATCCTAGAATCAAAGGTATTAGGGCAACAACTGTGCGTCTTATTTTGCAATATAATTATTTAATTGATGAAATTTTTCGGCAAGATTTACGTTCCAAAAGTTTATTTATTGAGCTATTTCGGCAACCACAGGGATTAACCCATATATTACGCTACATGAGCAATTATGGCGTATTAGCAGCTTATATTCCTGAATTTGGAAAAATTTCTGGGCGCATGCAGTATGATTTATTTCATGTTTATACAGTTGATCAACATAGTTTATTCGTGGTACGTAATTTAAGACGCTTAATGGTTCCAGAGTTTTCTCGCGAATATTCTTTTTGTTCAGAACTGATTCAAAGTATTCCAAAGCCTGATTTACTTTATTTAGCTGGTTTATTTCATGATATTGCCAAAGGTCGTGGTGGTGATCATGCAAAATTAGGGGAAAGTGATACAGTTAATTTTTGTTTAGCTCATGGTTTAAGTAATAATGATACCCGTTTTGTTGGTTGGTTAGTTAAGCATCATTTATTAATGTCAACTACTACTCAACGACAAGATATTTCTGAGCCAGAAGTTATAAAAAATTTCACCATGATTATTCGTGATACCATGCACTTAGATTATTTATATTTATTAACCGTGGCTGATGTTAGAGCAACCAATCCTAAATTATGGAATAGTTGGAAGGATTCAATGCTAACTGATTTGTATCATAAGGCTTATGCCGCTTTAAATCACAATACCGAAGAGGTTTTAGACAAGCAAGTACATATTCAGAAAATTCAAAAAGAAGCTTATCATTTATTGCAAAACGTAAATAATGAACAAGTAAATAAGTTATGGCAAAAATTAGGTGAAGAATATTTTCTAAGTTCTTCGCCTAAAAATATAGCTCGGGAAACACAATTTTTGCTAAGTGATAAAGCTTCACATCAACTGCCACTGGTTTTAGAACGGCTTTATACTAAAGGTAGCACTGAATTTATCATTATTGCTGATGATAACAATTCGTTATTCGCCGATATTACCTATTTCTTAGAACAGCAAAATTTAACTATTGTTGATGCCTATATTTCAACTACACAAAGTTGTTATTCAATTAGCAGTTATTCGGTTTTAGAAAATGATGGTGAACAGATTCAACAAAAGGAACGAATTGAAGAGATTTTACATCAGTTAAAGGATACTATTACCCATACAGATACAGTATTTAACCCCATTACTCGTCATATTTCGAGACAATTAAAGCACTTTGATATTCCGCCGGACATTAAATTTTCTCAAGACCCAGCTAATAATCATACTATTATGGAGGTAGTTATTTCTGATCGTCCAGGAGTTTTATCACATATTGCACAAGCTTTCCTGAAATGTAAAGTTCATTTAAAAAAGGCGAAAGTTGCTACACTAGGTTCGCGAGTTGAAGATATTTTCTTCATTATGGATTATGAAAACCACGCTATTTATGCGGCGGGGCAATTGGATTGTTTACGTCAGCAATTGTCTGAATTACTTGAAAATAATTAATAATGCCAATTAAGAATATAAAAATATAATAGTCCTAAACAAAGTAGTGATTGGGCTAAAATATAGCTAGAGTTAGTGCAACGTAACCCGACCTACATAATTATTTACCACTACATTATTCAGGACTACCTAGATTTTAAATAAAATGGTTATATTTTAATAAAAATACTACTAAAACTATTATTTGCATAATAACAATAATCCAATATGCTAGTTGAAATGAAGTTTTAATAGTTTTATGGTGAAAAAACTTTTGAGCGACAAATCCTACAGGAGAACCACCGATTAATGCCAAACCATGCAAAACTAATTCAGGAACTCTTAAAAAAGATGTGCCAGCAATCATTTTATCGTAGCCATAAAATAGAAACGTAGATAAGTTGACCGCAATCATATAAGAAAAAATTAGATTCCAAGTTTGCAACTCAGATTCAAACAAATAAAAAAAACTAGCATAAGCAATACCAGCCGTAATTAACAATGCTATCATTCCGTATAATACATAAGGAGAAGTTTGTTCTCTTCCTAAAACTACGTCAACTGCACTAAGTCCTTTATTAGTCCTTTTAGTATTGAAACTAACATTTTGTCCCACTAATAATTTCTTTTGATCTTTTACATTTTGGATGTGGACAAAAATATCTTCAGAAAAAGCATCTGAACGAATAAAGCCAAATCCACGTCTTTCGTCATATTTAACAATAATACCTTGATCCATGTTATTGATAAATCCTTTTTATTTTGTATTTATTTCTGAATGAGTTATTTAATTAACTTAAAATTTAATATAAAAAATAATATTTTCTAAATATAGATTATTTATCATTTTTTCTCATTAAAACGGTTACTTTTAAGTCCAATCATATTTATTTTTGGTAGTCCTAAAATAGGTAGTGGTAAACCTGTCAAGTTTTTTGAGACCATCACTACTTTATTTAGAACCCCTTATTTTTATATTAAACTTGGGTTAATTCTATTACTAAATTATTTAGAAATATTTATGAGACAATTTTCTACATTTGCATAAACTTAATATTAAAGATAGAAAAATATTCCATAATATCGTCTTTCTAAAAAATACTATTATTTCTAATACCCGTTAGTACTTAAAACCTCACTAACTTTTGAAAAAATTACTTTTCATCAACTAAATTATAAGATAATTTTATTGCATATTCACTACAAATATTTTTAATTGCTTGTAAATCCTCTTTAGTTAAGACTTCACGTTTTTGTCTTATATTAGATACTTTAATTTTATTAAAATTAGCTAAATGAGGAGCATGAGGAATTTGCTTAATTATACTTTTTAATACTTTAACAGGTTGAGTTACTAAATTTTCATAATGAATTAGAATAAGTTGTTTTTTATAATTCAATATAATTTCTGCTAAATATCGCCATAATAAAGCTCGTTTTAAAGCTTCATTAGTTGTTGTAGCGATTTCTTGTAGCCGTTGCCGTTGCCAAGATGCTAACAATGAATCATGTGGATGCCCAATTGGAAATTCCAATACTTTTGCTTGATTAAGATGAGGAAAGCTAGTTTTCCAAGAAGCAATGGTATCAAAAGGATGCCGAATGCAAGCAATAATTTTGGCATCAGGTAAAACCTGTCCTAATTGCGACAACCTAGATAAATAAGTTAAGGTATTTTTAGTACCCAATAAAAAATCAGGACGACTAATTGTAGGATAATAATTTGTTCTTGTATCTACAACAGCCGTGTCTTCAATAATTTGTCCTTGATGAATTTTATTTTCAACTGCAATGCCGTCAAGAATATCTTTACGTAAATTCTGATAAAAAATAGCTATTTGCCATGGCATTAATTCATTAGCTAAAGATTCAAATATAGCACTTGGTTCATTAATAATAACATAGTTAGGAATGCTATGCAATAATCGACACAAATAACTAGTTCCGCTACGTGGTAAGCCAGTAATAATAATATTTGCGCTTTGATTTGGTAAATTTTTTGGGTGTTTTAAAATTGAAAAGCGATTAAAAATAGACGATTTTTGTTTAAATTTATAAGGTTTTAACAAAGTTGCCCATTTGTCTGAACTATTTATTAATTCTACCAATTGTGGATATTTTTTAGTTAGTTTAATTACTAATTTATTTAATATTGGTTCACGCCGAATAACGTTTGCCCAATGGTAATGACATAAAAAAGGCAAATTTTCAGATTTGGTTGGTAATGGTTTTATATGAGCTGGATAATTAAAACGTTCATCTAAACATTGATAATCTAAATTTAAGCGTTTTAATGTAACAGGTAAAGCAATTTGATCAAGCCAAGGTCGTTTATTTTTGATTGATTCAGTTGCATCAATTTTTTGACAAGTTTCTTCCCAAATTTTGCCAAAATTTAATCCATTCGGCACAGCAATAACTCCAGCATTAAAATAGGGCAACATTAATTCGCCCGAGGTGCTAGATAATACATGTGCTTTTGGTAAAGGTAGTTGGAATAAATTATAAATTGTTTGCCATTGATTTGAATCTTTAGAAAAGGTATTTAAATCGGCTGGTTTAGCGTAAACAGAAAATTTAAATTTAGGAGAAAATGAACGTAAACACAAGATATCGCTATCTAAAAAAATAATAATTGCGGCTGGAGTATCTATACTTAAACAAGATATTTTATTTCCAATTGGATAATTGTCATCAATACGATTAGTAATTTTTTCAATCCTAATATCTAAAAATTTAATTAATTCATAAGTTTTTTTAGAAATTTGTCCCCAGCGACTACTTGGCTCGGGAATAGCAACAACTAATTCGTATTCACAAGATAAATATTGCTTTAAAGAAGTTGCCAAAAGCATAGATTTTATCTCTAATTCACCTAGTTGGCAAACAAATACAAAACAATATTTCATAATATTATCTTCTAAATAATGAACAAATAAATTTAAACTTTTATTGTATTTTATATTGATTATATTTATAAATTTAAAATAATATATAATAATTTCAAAAAAAACTTATAAAATTATGTACCATTATTTAGCTATTTAATTACTTTAATAAATTATGTTAAAGTTTATTTTTATTAACTTATATAAAAATTAATTTTAAGCTAAAATATATAATTTTACCACTTGAAATAAAATATTAGCATTATATTATCGTTTTTATCTTATATATTTAGTCAATTTTATCTAATTGATATTCAATTTTTTTCATACCTAAATAGTTATTACTCACTATAAAGTTTTTATTTCTTGACTTATAAGTTTTTTATTTAGAAAGTAATTTATTTTTAATCAATTATCAAGTTCTTGATGACATTTAACCGTGTTAAATAGATAACTAGCTGATTTTTAAGGAAATTAATTTTTAGAAAAAATAATATTGTGTTAAAATTCAATAGTTTATAAAAAACTTGATAGTCGAGTATTATCTAACAAAAATAATTTCTAAATTCTATTATTAACAATAATAACTGTTTTTATAGTAACATTGCTATGAATTTATTTAGAATTTAATAATTATAAATTGCATGAACAGCTAAAAAAGGAAACATAAAAATGAATAATGAACATACTCATCGTTTCGTTAGCCGATTAACTCGAGATACTTTAGCTTTAGTATTAGCGGGCGGACGTGGTTCACGTTTAAATGATTTAACTGATTGGCGTGCTAAACCAGCCGTTCCATTTGGTGGAAAATTTCGGATTATCGATTTTCCATTATCCAATTGTATTAACTCTGATATTCGTAAAATTTCAGTTGTTACCCAATACCGTTCACATTCATTAATTCGACACATTCAAAATGGTTGGAGTTTTCTACGCCGTGAATTTGGTGAATTTGTTGAATTAATGCCCGCTGCGCAACAGAGTGCAAATGAATCATGGTATGAAGGAACAGCCGATGCCGTTTGTCAAAATTTAAATATCATTCGTAGCCATAACCCGAAATATATTCTAGTTTTGGCTGGCGATCATATTTATAAAATGGA
>JAGLFE010000207.1 GCA_023144675.1 Thiomargarita sp.
CATTAGTAGGTAATATTGCTAATAATCAAGGCGATTCGGCTGAAGAATTTTTCTATAGAAGTTTCATTAATAATCCTAATTTAGGAAAAATACATTTTGATACAATTTATCGTAATTTGCCAGCGAATACAAAGAAATTGCAAGATGAATTTGATATAGTATTAGTCAATGAAACCAGCATTGCGATTGTTGAAGTCAAACACAAAGCACATCCTAAATTAATAGATGATATGTTGACAAGAAAGCTACCTAATTTTAGAACTTTATTTCCTTATTATAAAGAATTAAAACTCTATGGTGTTATAGCCAGTATGATAAGCAATAATAAACTGGTTGAAAAAGCTAAAGCCGCGGGCTTATTTTTCATAACTCAACAAGGTGATCATGTTGTTTTAGTCAATGATAAAGCCAAAATTTTTGGGTAGTTTCCTCGTTCCCATGCTCCAGAGTAATAATTATACAAAGGTGAATTATAATGACTGATAATGAACTAAAAGAATTTGTATAGTAACATTCCTATAAAATCATATATTTAATTTTAGCGGGAACTGCTGTAATTGGATAAAAATACAGGCGATAAATTGTGGAATTTCCCCTTAGCTAATTTTCACCAGCAAAGGGGATAACATTTTTACATCTTATCTATTAAAAGGCAATTCTTCAACAAAATCTTTATTTGTAGAAGTAAAATTAATATCCCGTTTAGGATAAGGAATTTTAATACCAGCTTTTTTGAAACGATTCCAAATATTAAAATTCATTTCCCCTCTAATATTATCCAAGCTTCCTTGAGTTACATCAGCAAAATAGTCATAACGTAAAGAAATTCTAAAATCCTCAAATTCCCACACAATAACTCGATAAGCTGGTTTATCTAAAATACGACTACTTTCTTCCATTATATTTTCGATAATTTCTTTAGCCACGGCAAGGTCAGAATCATAACTGACACCGATATAAGAAGTAATACGCAATATATTATCAGTACGTGTCCAATTAATAAACGGTTTGGAAATGAACTCGGAATTAGGTAAAACTAACTCTTTTAAATTCTTCAATCTAACAATAGTAGAACGAATTCCAATTTGGATAACTTTCACTTCTTTATGTAGCTCCCTATTATTCCAAACATCAAGTGAATCACCAGTTCGCATCGGACGTTCAACCAGTAATAAAATACCGCTAATAAAATTATTCACCACGTCCCGCATCCCAAACCCAATACCAACACCTAATGCACCAGCAAAAACGGTAAGAGCGGTCGGGTCAATACCAATAGTTTTTAGAACTACTACTAATCCTAATATTACCACCGCATATTGTATAAAAGTGGATAAACTATGTCGCACTCCTTGGTCTGAAATATTACCAAAAACCCAGCGGTAACTTATTTGGCGAGTCCAACCCCCTAACCAAAATACTATCCATAATAATAAAGCTGCTAATAGTAAGTTTCCTAAACTAATGCCACCACTATCGCCAAAACTAATTAGGGGATAAGTCAACACTTGTCTAATATTTTCTTTAACCGCGACATCAGAATCCCAACCAGTTATCCAGAATAAAGCCATAATTGCTAAGGCAATAAGTCCTAAACTAGATAATTTTTCAATTAAAGGAATAATATCTTCAGCGAACACCGAAGTTTTTTTACCTTTCAAACTAAAAGCTCGCCACCAGTTCATAATATCGGTCAATAAACCACTTGCGATAAGCCAGCCAGTTAATATCAATAAAAATAAGCTAAATTGTTTTGCGACAATCCAACCTAAACTAATATAGCCAATTACGCCTAATATTGATACCACTAATACTGATAAAGGAATTAATAAAGTAATAAAACTAATAGTAATTAGCCAGTAGCCTTGTATATTTTTCTTTAAAGTGGTTAAGATTATTTTGCGAATTTTAAATAGTGGTAAAGCGGCTAAAGATAGTAAAAACATAAAAACGCTATCAATTACATCTTGCAAAGTAAAGGAAATTTTGACTAAACTTTCTTCTTCAACGTGCAATAATGCCACGAATAGGATTAATAACGCAAATATAGGCAATAACCACCTAATTTGTTGATATAATTTTATACGAGGCGGTTCTAATTGGGAAAGTAGTAGCCAAGATAGATTAATTAATAATTTGCTACCTAATAAAACCACTAATACAATAATCGCTATACTAATACTAAAAGCAGTCGGTTTAGTCATCAAAATTAGCCATGATAATAAACCAACTATCATAATACTAATAATGTTTTTACTCCATAATTGTAAACTAAGCAAAAGTTGATCGGAAAAATTAGTTCGTTCAGCAATATTAACCAAGCCAATCCGAATTCGCCTAAACCAAAAACTGATGGCAATAACAAAAATCAACCAAATTATAGAAATAGCGGCTAATATAAATAATTGTTGGGTTTTAGTTTGTTGAATAGCTTGAGTAAAACCTTGCCAAGTTAATTCTGCTCGTTGCTGTAAAAAGGTAGGTAAATTCTTGGCTTCATTAGATAAATTTTTCCATTCGGTAATAGTCGCGGGTAACCTTCTTTCTCGCCATAATGCACTGCTTAAATTATTTGCATAAGCTTTTTCTAGCAACACCAGTAAGCCTTTGCCTTGAGTTAATAAAACTGGAATTTGGTCAAATTCTTGTTGTAATAAAACCTTTAGCTGGTTAATTATTTTCTGAGCTTGCTGATTATATTT
>JAGLFE010000208.1 GCA_023144675.1 Thiomargarita sp.
CATCTTTGTTCAGGACTACCAATTTATTTTCTGCATATTTATAAAATATTTAAAGGAAAACTACCTTATGTTAGCTCAGGCTCAAGTTTCTTATATTACTCCAGAAGAATATTTGATTTTAGAACGTGATGCAGAATACAAAAGTGAATATATTGATGGTGAAATATTCGCCATGTCAGGTGCAAGCATAGCTCATAATCAAATTACAGCTAATGTGTTAGCGGAAATTCATACCCAATTTAAAAAACGTCCTTGTCGGGTATATGCCAATGATATGCGTGTTAAAGTAAAACCAACTGGTTTATATACCTATCCTGATATTGTGGCATTGTGTAATAAAGCACGTTTTGATGATATACAGAAGGATACTTTATTAAATCCTACTATAATAATTGAAGTGTTATCTAATAGTACTGCTGACTATGATCGAGGTACTAAATTTAAACATTATCGTAATTTAGATTCTCTCAAGGAATATCTTTTAATTGCCCAAAATGAATATTATATTGAACACTATGTTAAGCAAATAAATAATCAGTGGCTGTTATCAGAAACAAGTAATTTACAAGATACTATCAAATTATTTTCAATTGAAAGTTTTTTAACCTTAGTTAATATTTACGACAAAGTTGAATGGAAATAAATAATTTAATAAAACTAGAAATTAAAACTTCAAAAATTAATACAATTTAACTTTTTTTATAATTTATAAACCAAATAAAGTAATACGTTTTATTATTATTCAATAATACCACTATTTAGGAAGAAATATGTCCATTTCTAATTCACAACACCATTCCCGTTTTTTTTGGCGTTCATCTGCCATGTTTGGTATTTTAGGCACGCAAGGTAAATTCAAAGAAGTCAACGCTGCTTGGGAAAATGTGCTTAGTTTATCAACTGGACAATTATTGGGTAAACGCTTCATAGATTTTATACATCCTGATGACCAACCACCAGTAGAACATTATCTAAAACAACTAAAAGAAGGGATGCCCTCCATTTCTTTCACCACTCGGTTTGCAAACTACGAAGGTAAATATCACACTATTTTATGGGAAATAAATAATGCGGCTTCATCTGAATACGCTTATTACATAGTTGGTATGGATATTACCGAACGTGAACAACCGATGATGGCAGACGAAATGATTAACGTGCTGCGAGAAGGAGTAATTCTACAATATGCTGATGGAACCATTGGAGCCTGTAACTCAAGCGCAGAACGTATTATAGAATTAACCGCTGATCAAATGATGGGCTGGACTTTAGTTGACCCTGATTGGCAGTTAATTCACGAAGATGGTTCTGTCTTTCCAACCGCAGCCCATCCAGCTATATGTGCCTTACGCACTGGTGAAGCCTCCTCAGATACTAGAATGGGTATTGTTAAACCAGATAATTCAACTATTTGGATTAATATTAACACTTATCCATTATGGCGAGATGATGTAACCATGCCTTATGCAGTAGTTATTTCCTTCGCCGATATTTCTCAATATAAAGAAACTGAACAAACTTTACGCAAAAATGTAGCGACCACTACCAGCAGTAATTTATCAGAACATCATTACGATTTATGGGAATGGGATTTAGCCAGCAATAATATGTATTTCTCCTCCTATTGGGAAAAAATGTTGGGATTTAATGCAGGCGAATTAACTCAACATATCGATTCTTGGCATACTCGTATTCATCCTGATGAACAGCAACAAGTGATGAAAGCCCTCGAAGATCATTTACAAGGCACAACTAAAATTTTTGAAACTACTCATCGGGTAAAACATAAAAATAATGAATATATTTGGGTTTTAACTAGAGCGCAAGCAATTAAGGATGAATCTGGTAAAGTTTATCGAGTAGTCGGAACCCATATTGATATGAATGCGGGACATAATGTTGAAGAACAATTCAAGGATGCGCAATTAAAATATCAACAGTTGATGGAAAACGAAGAGGATGCTATTTTTGTGGTTGATATGGAAACCACGGCTATTCTTGATGCCAATAAAGCATCGGCACGTTTATACGGTTATAGCCATGATGAATTACTACAATTGACTAAAGGCGTTTTGTCTGCTCAACCTGATAAAATAGAAAAAATGCTGAAAAAAGTGGTTAAATCAACCGCAACTCAATATCATCGCAAACAAGATGGTAGCGTTTTCCCAGCGCAAGTCAGTATTACGCCTTTTTTACTTAAAGGTAAACAAGTTTTTATGATAATTGTTCGTGATACTTCAGCCCAACAAAAAATAGAAGATAGTTTATGGGAAAGTGAAGCTAAATATCGGCAATTATTTGAAGCAGCTTCTAATCCGACTATTGTTTTTGATACTAATACGCAACAAGTATTTGATGTCAACCAAGTAGCCATAGATTTATATGGATATAGCAAGCCAGAATGGTTGCGCATGACCACTGAGGATATTTCGGCTGAACCTAATAAGAAAAAAGCTCCTTTTGGCAGTGGTTATAAACGGCAAACTATTCCATTGCGTTGGCATAAAAAGAGAGATGGCACGGTTTTTCCAGTCGAAATTTCCAATGGTAATTCTTATTTATTTCAAGGACGTTCCTTGGTTTGCACCACTTTACGCGACATTACGGAAAGAAAGGCTTATGAAGAAGTATTGCGGCGTGAAAGGGATTTTGTACAATCTTTAGTTGAAGCTTCACCAGCATTTTTTGTGGCTTTAAATCCCAGCGGTAAAATTCGGATGATTAACCAAGCAATGTTACAAGCTACTGAATATACAAAAGAAGAAGTTGAAAAGTTAAGCTTTTTAGAATCTTTTATTACCGATGAAGAACGACCATTTGTTTCAGACGAATTCAATCATCTTATTAAGTCGATGCAACCTTCTTTTGTAGAATGCCATATTAGAAGTAAAACTGAGCAATTATTATTAGTCGAATGGCATAGCCGCGCTGTTGTGAAAGCCAATGGGGAATTGGATTATTTCTTTGGGGTTGGGATTAATATGACCGAGCGTAAAAAGGCGGAAAGCGATTTATTGTTATTTAAATCCATTATTGAATCATCGCAAGAAGCCATTTATGTTAGGAATAAAGAAGAGCGTTTAATTTATGCTAATGAAGCCTATAGAAAATTATTTGGTTACAATTATGAACAGGCTAATAGTAAATCTATTTTAGATAATTATACTAAAGAATCGCAGAAAACTTGGCAAGAAGAAGTTAAAAAAATGTTAAGTGATGGCGATAGTTGGGAAGGTGAATTGGATGCTGTTTATAATGATGGTTCTGAATTTCCAGTTTGGCAACGCACTGACACTATTAGGGACGCAGAAAATAATATTTTATTTAGTTTCAGTTTGATGCACGATGTTAGTGAACGTAAACGTATGTGGGATATGATACGTCAACAATGGCAGGAATATCAAATTATTTTTAATGCTTTACCTGCTATGATTTGGTATCGTGATAAAAAGAATCATTTATTGCGTAGTAATAAAATAGCGGGAGAATTGTTAAAAAAATATAAGGAAATAGATGATTATACTGATTGTAAAGATGTGATTAAACTAGGTCGCCCTCAACATGGAATCGTACATAGTCTTAACGTTTCAGATGATGGCAAATTTACTAAAGAATCATTACGCTGGTTGCAGTTTGATAAAGTGCCTTATGAGGATACTAAAGGTAATATGATTGGTGTAATCATATTTTGTATTGATATTACTGAACATAAGCGGGAACAATTTTCCTTACAAAATCGTTCGCAACAAAAGGTAGTTAATGAAAATGATAATTTCTTAATTTCGTTGTTTAATATTGCTGAATTAGGTATTTCTATTACTGATGACCGCGGACGTTTTTTACAAATTAATCAAGCTTATGCTGATTTACATGGGTATCGGCGCGAAGAATTATTAGGACAAGCCTTTACTATTACACTTCCTGAAGAGAATCAAAGTACTGCTATCCAAGAATATTACGATATTTTGTTGAAAGGGAGTGAATCTATTCATTATGGACCAAGTATGAAGAAACATCGTGATGGACATATTTTCGATATTAATGTGATGACGACCCGTGTTAGTATGAAAGAAAGAGGACGAATGTTAATTAGTATTATTAAGAAGTGATAATTATGGAAAATTTAAGAAAATATTTAGAAAATTGTCGGGAATTGAGTGAATTGACCAGTCAAAATGGTTGGATTGATAATGAAAGCTTAGAAATAGAAATTATTGAACAGGAGCAAAATACTGTTACACTCAAAGTTATATTTAAAGAGTTAATTATGGAAGGGGCTGGTTGTCTTGCTAATCGACTTGAATGTTTTGGTAAAGTTCAGTTGCAGTTGGATGAAAATGGGAAGGTGGTGGATATGAAGATTTTATAAGTTTTTTTGTAATTGCTCACCCATCCCTTGACAAAAGAGCAAAAAAATATTTTTATAACAAATAATAAAAAAATTACCGATATTAAAAATAGGTAGTCCTAAAATAGGTAGTGCTAAACCTGTTAGGTCTTTGATACCTGACAGGTTTTTTGAGACCATCACTACTTTGTTCAGGACTACCTAAAAATATCTATCCCATGCTAAAA
>JAGLFE010000209.1 GCA_023144675.1 Thiomargarita sp.
TTCTAAAAATTAAATAGAAATCTTAAATGGCGATTGGCGATGCAATAATACCCAGTCACCATTCTCTTCAAGTGCTTCTTTGCCTAATTCAAAAAACACTTTCTGTTGTAAATTATTGGTTTCATCATTTTGCGAAATAGATTGCAGTTTATTGAGTACTTCATCTGCTTTCTCAAATAAATTAGCCATTCGACTATATTGCTTCGCTTCCTCTTCAAAAGCCATAGTTTCTACATAATGATGCAACAAAGCCCCAGTAGTTGGCAAAAGTGCAATCACTAAAATAAATATATTATGCCAATCAGGATGGGTTTGTAAAATGGAATAATCCCATAACCAAACACCAAATACATGGTCAATCCACATACTAACCATGCAAAAAATTCCCAAACCAAATAATCCTTGAATAGTCCAATGTAAATTTCGAGCAATATGTTTTCTTTTTTCAGCAGTTTTTTTAAACCAACACTTTTGAGATAATACCCAATGATTACGCACAACATCAGGTGTTTTATGGTTATATACCCAATCATAAACATTCAATGCACGGATGCTACTACGTATCCAAGCTAATTCTTGACGCTGTTTACGTAAATAATAGTCGGGAACGGAATGAGTTAAACCACTGAGATGCCAAAAAATTTGGACACGCAATCCTTCAGTGAGAGCGCGGTAATCTAAGGCTTTATAATGATAATGTTTCAATTTAACCAACCACATTATTGACAAAGCTCCAATAAATAAAATTGCGTAAATACCTAAAGTCCAAGAGCGATAATGGTCAATATTGGCATACCAACCATAAGAGCCAACCATGGCAAAGGTCATAATTAACACAGTTAACATCAGATGTTTAACCCGAGCATGAAAATGTTGCGCTAAACTATTGGCACTGCCATATACACCCAAAATATTTTGAAAACCTGGAATTAAACTAGATAAATTTTGCCATAATCGAGGCGGAAGTAAGTATTTTTGGCTAGATTGACTAATCTTTTGAATTTTGGGATGACTAACATAATTTTCTACCTCACAGTTAAATAGCTCTGTAATCGCTAATTCATTAGAAAGTAAAGCTTCCAAATTATCACTATCTTGTTGATCAGGTAGTAATATGCGAATATCACCAACTGAATAAGCAGCTTGTTGATTAGATATTCTAGCCGTTACAATTTGACAAGTATTTCCCATATCGGCTGTATCAAAAGGGCTGGTTGGAGGTTGATAATCAGCGGCAAGTTCTTTCATATTCCCCGTGCGTTTGAACTTAACAATTTCAGCGGTTCCAGCAGTTTTTCCTAAATCAACACCATCCCATAAAGCAATTAAAATATGACTATGTCTTGCTATATAAGCTCCTCCCAGTGCGTATTGTTGGGTACGATTATAACCATAGTCAACAATATTGGATTCGCTATTTCCCGCAACTAAAGGCAAAGTAAAAATTTGAGCCGCCTGTTCTAATAAAACCTGAAATTCCTCCTTAGAAGCCGCATCGAAATCTTTTTCAAACAAATCTTGGGGCATCGGTAAAGGAACAATTAATTGTATTTTTTCCTCTAAAGCAACTTGTGCTACTAAACGGTCGGCTCCATCAGCCAGTGGGGAAAGTAATTGCAACGGCGTATGCGAATAATGCTGCTGTAAAAAATGGAAAATTTTGCGGACTGAACTGCTTAAAATATCCCAATCTTCAGGACGAGGATCACGATGTCCAGTAATTCCCAAAGTTATAGGAATCTTGTTATCGGTTATTTTCATAGTGTTTAATTTTTGTTATTAAGTTAATTAATTTTTAGGTAGTTTTAAGTCGGGTTACGTTGCACTTGACCTACATTTTATCCCAATCACTACTTTGTTCAGGACTTTGTTTAGGATTAAACTAAAAAGTAATATTTCAAAAACGTTTGAATACAGAAAAACAAACCTAACTATACCACTATATTTTTCAGAAGATGATTATTTGGCAGGACATAGAAGAGGGCTTGGGGAAATTGCAGTTAAACTGAACATTTTTGAAAAGATAAAAAGTCTTGTTTCAGGAATAAATATAAGGCTGATAAAAAATAATATGTAGCACATAGGTTGAGCTAGAGATAGGAAGTTCAATATTTGGTAGTCCTAAACAAAGTAGTGGTAAATAATTATGTAGTTTGGGTTATCCAAACGTAACCCAACATTATTCAATGTTTTAAGTCGGGTTACGTTACACTCGACCTACATTTTAGCCCAATCACTACTTTGTTCAGGACTACCCTATTCTTCTATAATTGCGCCATCAACTAACCGCAATCTTCTATCCATCCGAGCGGCTAAATCAGGTGCATGCGTAACTAATACTAAGCTAGTATCCATATTTTGATTAAGTTCCAACATGCGTTCATAAACTTGTTCAGCAGTGCGATTATCTAAATTACCCGTTGGTTCATCGGCTAAAACACAGCGCGGTTTAGTAACTAAAGCCCTTGCAACTGCTGCCCTTTGCCGTTCCCCACCAGACAATTCTCCTGGTTTATGTTTTAAACGTTGTCCCAAACCGACTTGAATTAGCATATCTGCGGCTTGTGCCTGAGCTTCTTTTACAGCTAAACCACTAATCAACAAAGGCATAGCTACATTTTCTAAAGCAGTAAATTCAGGTAATAAATGATGAAATTGGTAAACAAAACCTAAATTTTTATTACGCCATCTTCCTCGTTGTGTTGGATTTAGTTGGTTCATTTTTTTGCCAACAACTGAAATTTCACCAGAACTAGGATTATCCAAACCACCTAATAAATGTAGCAAAGTACTTTTTCCTGAACCAGAACTACCAATAATTGCAACTTGTTCACCAGCATAAATACGTAGATTAATTCCACGTAATATATCAACTGATAATTCACCTTCAGTAAAATTTTTATAAACATCTTGGCACTCAAGTACAATTTTACTCATAACGTAATGCCTCAGCAGGTTGTACCCGAGACGCACGCCACGCCGGATAAATAGTTGCAAATAAGCTAATTATTAGAGATAAACCACTGATTTTATACACATCTGACCGACGTAAATCAGAAGGTAAATCACTAATATAATAAATATCGGGAGATAGAATTTGAATGCCCATAATTTGTTCAATCGCTGGAATAATGGTCTCAATATTCATGGCTAAACTAATACCGCCGATTAATCCCAGCAAAGTGCCTAAGATACCGATAAATGCACCTTGCACCATAAAAATTGCCATAACTGTACGTGGCGTAATACCCAATGTTTGTAAAATTGCAATATCAGCTTGTTTATCGGTAACTACCATGACTAAAGTTGAAACAATATTAAAAGCAGCGACGGCGACAATTAAAGCTAAAATAATAAACATCACGGTTTTTTCTAATTTAATTGCTTCAAAAAAGTTTTTATGCCGATAAGTCCAATCGTAGCTAAAATAATCATAAGATAATTCTGTTTGTAATTGCTGGCTGAATGGTTTGGCTAAAAACATATCATCTAGTTTAATATTCAAACCATTAATACTACCTGAAGGCATTTTTAATAATTTAGCCGCATCACTGGCATGCAATAAAACTAAGCCGCTATCAAATTCGTGCATTCCAATATGAAAAATTCCCCGCACGGTAAAACGTTTCATGCGTGGCAACAAACCAACTGGTGTTACCGATGCTTGTGGCACTACTAAAGTTACTTTTTGTCCCATATTAATATTTAAAGATTGGGCTAATTCCCTACCTAATATGAGTCCAAATTCCCCAGCTTTGAGATTATTTAAATTTCCCATTAACATTTTATCTTGTACTTGAGAAACTTGAGTTTCAATTTCGGGTAAAATACCTTGCAAAAAAGTACCTTCAACATTTTTACTACGAGTAATCATTGCCTGTCCTTGTATAAATGGCGCAACTCCAATAACGTGTTTTTTCATTCGTAATTGTTCGGCTAAAGTTTGCCAATTTTGCCAATCTTTATCAATACTTCTTATGGTTACATGCGCTGACATCCCAAGCATTCGATGACGTAGTTCTTTTTCAAAGCCGTTCATTACGGATAAAACTGTAATCAAAGCTGTTACACCTAAAGCAATGCCAAAAATGGAAGTTAAGGAGATAAAAGAGATAAAATGATTACGGCGTTTCGCCCGTGTATAACGTAAACCAATATAAATAGAAAGTGGTTTAAACATAATTTTTTTGGTAAGCCAAACCTCAGTTAAAATTTTTTAAAGAATAGGAACATTGTTGCATAAATAGCAAATTATGTTACTAAAATTATTATTCTGGTACACTTTGCGCCTCAAAGCTCAGACGTAAAAATCCTAAATCACGCACTGCTTCCATTGCTCGCATTACCGCATAATGTGGAGCATTTTTATCAGCACTAATTAATAAAGACGGATTATCATTATTACCCGCTTGCTTTTTTAAAGCCTGTTTTAAAGTATCTAATTCAGAATTTATCAACGCATTTTCCACATTGTCAATCGCATATTCACCTTTATTGTTGACAATAATTCTAATTAAATCAGTTGGTTGAACAGTAGTTTCAGCTTTTGCTTCTGGTAAATCAATATTAAGTTGCGCTTCTTTATTAAAAGTCGTGGTCATCATAAAAAAGATTAATAATAAAAAAACGGTATCAATCAAAGGAGTTAAATTTATCCTCAAATTATCATTATTTTTACAGCGACGAAAATTCATAATTTTTATCGCTCCCGATGACCATGTAAAATATCTAACATTTTTATAGCTTCTTGTTCCATAGAAAGAGCTAATTCATCGACAACGCCTCGAAAATAGCGGTAAAAAACAAAAGCGGGAATAGCTACAAATAAACCGACGGCAGTGGTTACTAATGCCTCCGATAATCCTCCAGATAATACCATTGGATTACCTAAACCAACCGACCCAACTGCTGCAAACATTTTAATCATCCCAGTTACTGTCCCTAATAAACCAAGTAAAGGTGCAATTTCGGCAATTGTACCCAAAGTATTCAAATAACGTTCTAAATCATGAATAACTTGAGTGCTTGCCTCTTCAATACTAGCTTTTGTAATTTCACGATTATGATGCCGATTAACTAATCCTGCTGCTAAAATTTTACCTAATGGCGAATGGTTACGTAAAGCATTTAAACGTTGTTTATCTAATTTATTGTCTTTAAGCCATTTCCAAACTTGGGTAACTAAACCTTTCGGTACGATATTTTTTTTCTGTAAAGTCCAAAAACGTTCGCCAATAATAGCCATGGCTACGATAGAACACAGGATAATTGGCCAAATAATCCAACCGCCTGAGCTAATAATTTCTAACATTTTGTATGTTCCTTATTAAAAAATAATGTCATTATCCTAATCAATATAACCCAAATATCTATTTTGAAAATTGCGAATTTCTTTTTTCATATCCCAAAATTATTTCATAATTCCGACTAGAGAAAAATGGTGGGTTAATATAAATTAAATCAATTTATTCTGTTTCGATAGTTCTTAAAATTTCTAGGTTTTTGCCTAAGATTAGTTTGTTCATTTTAAAAGAAAAATCCTATTTTTGACCATGTATTAACAATCTTTACCATAGTGAGTGGAGTAATTCCAATTTTTCGATCAATAATATTTTGTATATCAATAAAAGGTTTTTTGCGAGATTTTTCTATTTGTTTAGCAATTTCTGTTGCTTTTTTATCCGACATACCAGCCGTTTTTAAAGCCATTACTAATTTAATAACATCCAGTGTATTAAATGTTTCTAATGGTTCAAGCCGTTTCGGAATTTGAGATTGTAATTGCTTAAACTGTTCTTCTAAACGTTGTGTATCTTGTTTTTGATTTGCTTTTACTTCTTGTAAGCCATTATCTAGTCGAGTTTCTAAGTTAGTTATACGGTGTTCTGATATATTATTGGTTGGAATATTTTCAGCAGTTGAAGCTGGTTTATTAAAAATCTTAGTTTGTTCAATTGCAGATTCTTCAATTTCTTGTTTGACAACAAAAGCACTAACCATTTCTGCTAAAATAGGTTCTTTTTCTTTGGCTTTTACAGCAGCATAAAATTGTTTATGTCCCTCAAGCACTTTGTAAGACATAGGTCCAGTTTGTTTCAAAATTAATGGCTGTAGTAAACAACCAGTGGCTAATATTAAATTAGCTAATTTTTCTAATTCTTGTTCATCAAAAGTAGAACGAGCAACATTTGATTTAATATCTTTGACATCTACTAAATAAAATTTGAGAGATTCACCATATTTACTCATTGAGTAATGCCTATTTTTTCTGATACTTCGTTAGCTAATGCGTTAAATTCTTTAGCCGATTCAGATTTTTTGTCAAACATAAAAATAGATTTTGGGTCAGGAATACGCAATTCTCCCATTTCTATATCATTATTAAAACAATCTGCTAATATTTTCTTATCTAAAATTTTGCTATTCAAGACTTCAAAGTTATAATCTTGTATAATATGTTGTTTTTGTTGTTCAAAAGTGTGTTTTAAATATCTAGCATTAGATAAAATTTTAGATGGTAAAACCCCAATAATTTCCAAAGCTTCTTTACCAATACTGATTTTGGTTTCATCTGTTTGTCTAATAAAATTCCGAACATTAGGTAATCCTTGATTGGCAAACGGTTTCAAATCAGAAGGGATTATTAAATAATCAGCTGCAATTAATGCCATTTCAGCATAAATATCCAATGATGGTGGCATATCAATTATGACAATATCATATTCTTCCTTAACTAGTTGAATTTTCCCATTTAAACGCCAACGAGTATTAGCAAAAGTAGTTAATCCACTCTGTTTACCAATTAAGCTGATATGAGAAGGAATAACATCAATTTCTAATTCGTTAAACAGGCTAGATTGGCGACAAATATCAGAAATAAAACCACTTTCAGTAAATTCTAACAAATTAAATACATTGGAATCTTTTAAATCATCATCTTTATCAAATAAAAATTTAATCAGCCCAGTTGCAAACGTAGCATTGGCTTGAGCATCTATGTCGATTAACAATACTCGTTTACCCATATTTCTAAAAGCTGCCGCAAGATTAACCGCAACAGTAGTTTTTCCCACACCACCTTTATTGTGGTAAATCCCAATTACTTTCATATTATTTTTCTCACTTTGCGTTTGTATAGATTGATTAGATTGTTCTATTCGTTTATTTTTTGGATTAAGTATATTTTTTCCAATCAACTGATTAATCTCAAAAACTTGATTCTCAATATTTTTAACAAAGCAACGAAATACTAATTTGGTAAGTTTGTTATTGTGTTCATAAATTCTTAACTCTTGAGCATTAGTTAGCACACCATAACGAGCATTTTTCCCTAATAAATAACGTTTTAATTGATTAACATGCTTATTAGTTAAATTAATATTAGGATGTTTTGCTTCTATTACTAAGTTGTAGATTAAGAAATCTAAACGGATACCATCACCACGAACTTCTTGTTGCCAATCTTCATTATTATAACCTAAAATGGGTAGTAAATAATTAACAATAAATTTACTTTCAACTTCTTTTTCATTATGGCAATTAACAGAATTAAAATATTTTGTAGGTAATTCAGTAATTTTTTCAATTAATTTATAAACTTGGGTGTAAATATTTTCAGGAAATTCTACTGTAGGTGTAATAGCATCTAATTTTCTTGCCTGTTCAATTGCTTGAGGAATAAACTCCATATATTCTTCATATATTCCTGCAAAATGTAAATTTTGTTGAATAGAACCACGTAACTGTTTACATTTTTTACTTCTATTTTTTGACTTTTCAATGTCATTTTTTATTTCTTCAATAGTAGCCAAATGTAAAATAAGCCATAATTCAAAACAAGGATTACTTACAGCAACAAGATAATTTTGTTGTTTACAAACTTGTATAAGTTCAGATAGGTTTTCTTTATGCCATTTATCTGTATCAATCACCATCCAAAGTTCATCATTTTCAAAGTTATAATTTTTATTTTCTTGTAAAAAATCATCTAACATTTTCTTAACATATTTAGGAGCAGATAAACCAACGTCTTCTTCTGGTCTTTTCAAAACTTCAATATGTAAACGACCTCGATGTTTTTTCTTATAATGGGTTATTAATGCTTCAAAATATTCTGGTTCGGTATTTTGTCCTTCAGCAGCAATTACGTAAAGTTTAGGCTCTCCTATGAAATTAGGTAAACGATAAGAATGAGTAGACTCTCTTAGTTTTTGACTCATTTATCCCATCCTAATGTTTCTGCATTACCCATAAAAGCGATTGCTCCAAATCGTCCATTTAAGTATCCATTGACTAGATTCAAATTATCCACATCCACTCCTGCCAAAGAATAAATCATAGATTGTTGCATTTCATCTTTTTCTATAAACCAAATCTCATCCTTTCTAAATAATTGTTTAATATCTAATAATGTTACTTCATGAGTTGTAGCAATTAATTGACTATGACTTTGTTTAAAATTAGGATTATTTAGAAATAACTCAAACAATTTTCTACTCAATAACGCATGTAAACTTCTTTCAAGTTCATCAATTATAACAACAGTATTATTTTGATATAAAGCTATTAACATAGGAATTAAATCAATAATTCGATGAGTACCATCTGATTCTTCAAATAATTCAAAATGAATTTCCTGTTGTTTATCATCTTCTTTAATTGCTATAATTTTTGAGGCTTGTATATTACTACCAGGTTTTTTTTGCATAATATAATTAGAATTAGCAAATGATATAAACTGGGTTGTGCCTTCATAAGCAGAAAAAGAAGCTTCAATTTCGTCTTTTAAATAAGCAGGAATATCCCGATTTTTTTTAAAATCAAATTTATGAATATGAATACGTTTAATTCCAAAGTCAAAAAAAGTAATTATTTCATTGAAAAATTTTTCATTTAATTGAGCAAAAGTAGTTAAAAATTGATTCTTAGATTGTGGAAAAATAATAACCAAAGTTTCTTGAAACCATTTATAAATAGTATTAAAACGTTCAAGGTTTCGTTCTTGGCTATTTGTTAGAAATAATAAATTACGCCTTGTTCCTTTAGCCTCAAATTCATGACGTTGTTTATCCTTATCAGACAAACTTGCAAAAATAGGATGTTCATAATTAAAACCAGTAGGTTGTCCTTCCCTTCTTTCAAAAACAGAAATTTCTTCAGTTTGGCTTATATCAAATAACCATTCTCCAACTACTCGATGTTTTTCCAAAATAAAACCATAAGCATAAGCTTTGCCAGCACAATAAAATTCAAATTCAAACCGGGCTGGTTTTTGACTACATCCTTCTTGTAATTTAAAAGGTTCTATATCTATTTGTTTATGTTTTCCTACTCCATCAACAATAAAATTCCTTGCAAATCCCATAGCTTTAATCAAATTAGATTTTCCAGAACCATTAGCTCCATAAAGCAAAGAACTACGCAAAAGACTACGTTTATTCTCCACCACATGATGACGATGATTAGTATCATCAGAAGCCAACATATTAAAATCAATTCGTTGATTAAATGATAGATAATTTTCTACAGTAAATCTGATTAACATGATTTATTTCCCCATTAACTTC
>JAGLFE010000021.1 GCA_023144675.1 Thiomargarita sp.
CTTTAATTGGTAGATAGTTACTATTATTTTAAATAAGCTTAAATTTGGAAAACTGTTCAAACCATTATTAAAATTAATCCTAATTTGAATATTAATTTTAAGTCCAAACTATTCAGGTTTTGCAATAATAATTTTTTAAATTCAATCATAAATTTTTTTAAAGAGGTTTTAAAAGTATGAAGATTACAGCAGCATTGGTTAAGGAGCTGCGTGAACGCACTGGTGCGGGCATGATGGAATGTAAAAAAGCACTGGTAGAAAATGAAGGCGATATTGAAGTTGCAATCAAAGCCATGCGTAAATCAGGTCAAGCTAAAGCTGCCAAAAAAGCTGGACGAATTGCCGCTGAAGGAATGATTACCTTACAACAGGATAGTGATCGGGCTGTTATATTAGAAGTCAATAGTGAAACCGATTTTGTCTCCAAAGGCGATGATTTTCAAGGTTTTTGTAATGCCATTACGACTACTATTTTACAGGCACAACCCAGTAATTTAGAAGCTTTAATGAATTCAACATTGGCAAACGGTGTAAAAACAATTGAAGAAGCACGCAAAGATTTAATTGCCAAAATTGGTGAAAATATTAGTGTTCGCCGATTCGCACTCATTAGTTCCCCAAATTTAGGTATTTATTTGCATGGAAACCGTATTGGTGTGTTAGTTAATATGGAAGGCGGCGATGAAAAACTAGCTAAAGATGTCGCGATGCACATTGCAGCTAGTCGTCCAGTATGTATATCATCTGAGCAAGTATCTGCTGAACTGATAAAAACAGAAAAAGATATTTATATTGCCCAAGCAGCCGATAGCGGTAAACCTGATCACATTATTGAAAAAATGGTGGAAGGTCGTCTCAAGAAGTTTTTGGGTGAAATAACTTTACTCGGTCAGCCTTTTGTTAAAGACTCTGATCAAAAAATAGAGCAATTGCTCAAATCAAATAAAGCTAAAGTCATTCAATTTGAGCGTTTTGAAGTTGGTGAAGGTCTTGAGAAAAAGAACGAAAATTTTGCTGATGAAGTAATGCAACAAGTTCAAGGTTCTTAAAACCATGTACTTACTTGACACTCAGGATTTAACTATTTTAATTAATTCAAAGGAGAATATATCTAAATATGTCTAAAGTGTCGAGTGCTTATCGGCGAGTATTATTGAAATTAAGTGGTGAAGTTTTAATGGGTAATAGCAAATTTGGTATAGACCCTAAAACTTTAACTCAAATTGTCAATGAATTAAATGAAATTGTACAGCTTGGTGTTCAGTTAGCAGTCGTAATTGGAGGCGGTAATATCTTTCGAGGAGCTAGTTTAGCCGCAAATGGCATAGGTAAAGTATCTGCCGATTATATGGGAATGTTAGCAACTGTTATCAACGGTTTAGCTATCCAAGATGCGCTACAAAAAGTAGGAGTTGATGTTCGGGTAATCTCAGCAATTCATATTAAAACTATTTGTGAACATTATAACCGTCAATATGCCATTAATCATTTAGAAAAAGGGCGAGTTGTGATTTTTGTTGCTGGCATAGGCAATCCATTTTTTACTACCGATTCAGCCGCCAGCTTACGAGCTATTGAAATGGAAGCCGATTTGATGATTAAAGCCACTAAAGTTGATGGTGTATATTCTGCTGATCCCATTAATAATCCTGAAGCAATACGCTATTCACGACTAGATTATGATACAGTTATCCAACAAAACTTAGGTGTAATGGATACTACTGCCGTTATTTTATGTCGGGATAATAATATGCCCTTACGAGTTTTAAATATTAGAAAATCTGGGGCAGTAGTGCGTGCCGTTAACGGTTTTGATGAAGGTACATTAATAGCGAATAGGGAAGATAAAAATGAATGAGATGATTGAACTTACTTTGAATGATGCTGAAGAGCGAATGCAGAAAAGTGTGGAAGTTTTCAAATCTGAATTAAGTAAAGTTAGAACGGGCAGAGCGCATACTTCCTTATTAACTCATATTATGGTTCCTTATTATGGAAGTAATGTTCCGATTAGCCAAACTGCAAATATTACTGTATTAGATGCCCGTACTTTGGGAGTTAATCCTTTTGATAAATCGACTACAACCATTATTGAAAAAGCCATTCGTAACTCTGATTTAGGTTTAAATCCAACTAATATGGGAGATATATTACGAGTTCCATTGCCACCAATGACGGAAGAACGTCGCCGTGAATTGGTTAAAGTAGTTCGTCATGAATCGGAAAATGCTCGGGTAGCGGTTCGTAATGTGAGGCGGGATGCTAATCATGAATTTAAGGGCTTGCTAAAAGAAAGCGAGATTACTAAAGATGAAGATCATCGTTCAGAAGAGGTTATTCAAAAAACAACCAATAAATTTATTAAGCAAATTGATGAAATTTTAGCTAAAAAAGAAGCGGAATTAATGGAAGTTTAGCTTTTAGATTAATCTTATTCATGCGCTTTTGAAAGAACGGGAAAAAGATAAAATAAATTATTAAACCAAATGAAAAATATTCAAATACCTCGCCATATTGCTATCGTTATGGATGGTAACGGTCGCTGGGCTAAAAAAAGGTTTTTACCACGCTATGCTGGACATAAGCGAGGCGTTGAAACTGTACGCAAGGTAATCGAATATTGTATTGAATATGGCGTTGAAGTACTGACTTTATTCGCTTTCAGCAGTGAAAATTGGAAGCGACCGCAAAAAGAAGTGAATTTATTAATGGAGTTATTTGTAACCGCTTTACAAAAAGAAGTGAAGGAGTTACATAAAAATAATATTTGTTTACGTATTATTGGCGAACAAGAACCTTTTGCAAAAAAATTGCAAACTTTAATTGCTGATGGTGAAAAATTAACGGAGCATAATACTAAATTAAACTTAGTTATTGCAGCTAATTATGGTGGACGTTGGGATATTATTGAAACTATTCAAGAGTTAATTGAACAAGTTGAACAGGGCGATTTATCAAAGGATGATATTAATGAAGACTATTTTACTAGTCAGTTGTGCCTAGCTGATTTACCTGTTACTGATTTATTTATTCGTACTGGTGGCGAGCAAAGAATTAGTAATTTTCTATTGTGGCAGTTAGCTTATAGCGAATTGTATTTCACCAATACTTTATGGCCTGATTTTGATAAAAAAGCTTTTGTGGAAGCGTTAAAATCATTTTCAAGTCGTGAACGTAGGTTTGGGAAAACCAGCGAACAAATTAAGGAAAATAATGCTTAAACAACGTTTACTCACCGCTATTATTCTCATTCCTGTAACAATTTGGATTATTCTTTTTGCTGAATACTTTATGTTTGCTGCTTTTATTAGCCTTTTCGTTATTTTAGCAGCTTGGGAATGGGCAAGATTATGTGGTTGGAATACATCTTTAAGTCGGGGAATTTATTCGCTATTTATTGCCTCTATATTAGCCCTAACTTATTGGAAATGGCATTCTAATATTGCTCATATATTTGATATTTTATTACTGACAAGTGTGTGTTGGTTATTTGCAGGTATTTGGATAATAATTTACAATAAACAGTTAGTAAAATTACCTAATATCCCTATTTTCAAAGGTGGTTTAGGTTTTATTATACTTGTTCCTGCTTGGATGGCTTTATTACTTTTGCGAAGTGAGGGCAATGGAAAATGGGTTCTATTTTTGCTAGTATTAATTTGGACTGCTGATAGTGGTGCATATTTTGCGGGAAAACGCTGGGGAAAAACTAAGTTAGCAGTAAATATTAGTCCAGGAAAAACTTGGGAAGGCGTAATTGGAGCGATGTTAGCTAGTTCAATTTTATCGGTAATTTATATTAATTTATTTCCTGCAAATTCATTAATATTTTCGCTACTTTTTGTTTTATTGTGTTTAATCACGGTTGTTTTTTCTATTTTAGGCGATTTAGTCGAAAGCCTATTTAAACGGCAGGTGGGTGTGAAAGATAGTGGAAATTTATTGCCAGGGCATGGAGGCATATTGGATCGCATTGATAGCATTACAGCGGCGGCACCTATTTTTGTAATGGGATTGGCGTTATTAGCTCGATATTAAAATCAGATTGGATTTATAATTTAGTTGGTAATATTGTTTTATAAACTGAAGTTACGCAGATATTAAAAAGTTTAAATTGAAAACCAAATATTATAAGGCTTATGAAAATTCAATATAGATGGATATAAAATCTAAAGTCTTATATTTTCTTGGTTTCTATTTTATTTGCGTAACTTCAGTTATAAAAATAATATTAATGCGAATAAAAAGTTAAAATATTAAAGTTGAAATTTTTAATTCTAATTTCACAGACAATCAAAGTTGTCAAAAACGAACAACTGTTAGCAATTAACTTTCAGTTCTCCCTAAAGTAATCAAAAAAATGGTAATTGCTCACCCCAGGTAGTAGCATATAACTAATTGATTTAAAAAGTAAAAAAATTAGCTAAAAAATAACAAATAAAATCGAAAAAATTAAATACTAATAAAATCAACTATTTATAAAAATACGTTATTTAAAAATAGAAGGTTTTATTCATTAAAAATTACCTTTAAATTCAATTGGTTACATATATTTAGGGGTGGGGTGAGTAATTACAAAAAATGATTATACCAGCAGCATCAGATCACTATATTGACATTGTTCGTATTTATAATCAGGCAGTTGTAGCTGGGTTACAAACTGCTGATGAAAATAGCATTTCTTTGCAGGAAAAATTACCTTGGTTAAAACAACATACGGGCGATAAATACATAATTTATGTAGCAAATATTGGCATAGAGATTGTTGGCTATTTGGCAATAAGTCCTTACCGATATGGACGCTCTGCATTTGTAAATACTGCTGAGATTAGCTATTATATTGAGAAAAACCATCAAGGAAAAGGTATAGGCACACAATTAATCCAACACGCTATTCATCAATGTCCATATTTGGAAATTCATTCATTAATTGCGATATTACTTTCTTGTAACTCAGCAAGTATTGCTATTTTAAAAAAATTTAATTTTAAAGAGTGGGGAATTATGCCAAATATAGCGAAGATGAAAAATGGCAATGTAAATCATTTATATTATGGTAAACATTTGACATAGGTAGCGATAAATCACACAACTTCAATGAAGGGTGGGCGCAGGTATTGGCAGAAATGATTGCCGCCCAAAAGTTTAATCGTAATACAGATATGGATATATTTGGGATTGTAACTACTGGCAATTTTTGGCAGTTTGGTAAATTACGCAAGAATATACTTACGATGGAAGTGATTTCATTTTCAGCAGTAGATAATTTGCAAAAGCTATTTAATATACTTAATTGGATTATTATAGTAGCTAAGAAAAATATAGCATTGAGTGTAAATATTTAAGTAAATCTTCAAACCTTATTAGTTATTTTTAGTTTATGAATTATTCAGCAGGAAAGTTGGCTGTTAAAGCTTTGCAATGTATTCGCGACGATCGGGTTCTATTTGATAATTTGAATTTTGATTTATCATCGGGAAAGTTATTGCAAATTGAAGGACGTAACGGTAGTGGCAAAACCAGTTTATTACGTATTTTATGCGGTTTAAGTCTTGCTACTGAAGGAACAGTTTATTGGCAAGAGCAAGATATTCAGGATAGCCAGTCCAGTTATTGGTCGGATTTGAATTATATTGGTCATTCCCCAGGGATTAAAGCCGATTTAACTCCATTGGAAAATTTAACTTTGTCGCGGGCTTTAGCAACTAAGGCAAACCCAATTAGTTTGCTAGATGCGCTTGATCAAGTAGGTTTATATGGTTTTGAGGATGTTCCGACTCGTACTTTATCGGCGGGTCAACAACGGCGAGTGGCTTTAGCTCGTTTATTGATTAATGATACGCCTTTATGGATATTGGATGAGCCTTTTACTGCTTTGGACAAGTCGGCAATTAAAATGGTTGAAACTTGGTTAGATGACCATGCTAAACGAGGCGGAATTGCGATTTTGACTTCGCATCATGTAGTCAATTGTCAATATGCTAC
>JAGLFE010000210.1 GCA_023144675.1 Thiomargarita sp.
GTGCTTCGACTACCGTTATTTTTGCTTTAATTAGCGGTAATTGGCAATTTAATGTTGAAACCAGTGCAACAGTACTTGAAGTTTCCCAATCGGCAAACATTACCGTTAAAGTAGCTTATAATAATTCCTCACTTGTTGTAGGGCAAACCATTGAATTTTATTTGTCTGAAACAGATAATAATGCTCAATTATCCACCACAACTGGCGTTACCGATGCAGAAGGTGAATTAAGCACTTCCGTTTCCACCATGCAGGGAGAAAATGTAACCGTAATTATAGAAACAAATGATGCCAAACAGGAAATTCCACTCTATTTTGGAAGCAAGTTGCGTTTCAATTCCAATGAAAAAAGTGCCGCTAGTAATCAAGCAATTGAATTAACCGCGATTATTAGCGATACACATGGTGTTGGCATTGTTGGCATTCCAATTAATCTGCGAATTACTGCTGGACATGCGTTTTTAAGCGACTTTCTAGTTATTTCTGACGAATTGGGTCGAGCTACATTTGAAGTGAATGCAGATTTACCTGGTGAAGTTATGGTTGAAGCACAAGCGGATTATTTAGATATTGCCACGGCTAAACTAAATTTTTCGGCTACGGAAGCAACTAAAATTACTTTAACTACTAATATCAAAGAATCGTTATCCTTAAATGGAGATGCTTCTATTTTTGCAACAGTAAGAGATGCGCAAGGATATTTAGTCGAAGATGGTACGCTAGTTAATTTTAATAGTAATATTGGAGTGATTGAAGAAGTTGCCTTAACACAAGCTGGTCAAGCAGAAGTTACTTTTAGTGCCACTACTGAAGCTGGTTTAGCCCGCATCACAGCAACCGCTGGTAATATAACCGAAGATTTACTATTAAATATACAATCTGGTAATGCTGGTGTAATTGAACTCAATGAAATTGTGCCACCTATTATTGGGATTCAAGGCAGTGGGATTGAACAAAGTGCGACTATTGAATTTTTGATTAAAGATAACTTAGGTAACTTAGTTTCAGATGATACAGTTGTTGAATTTTCTTTGGGAACAACCAAACTGGGTGGTGGTGAAAAAATTGCAACGGCAGGTTCAGGCGGAAATAGTGCAACTGCGAAAACTAATAATGGGATAGTGAGTGTAACTTTACAAAGTGGTATTGTTGCTGGGACGATAGATGTTATCGCAACTGTGGGTGAAATTAGCACGGTTGCACGAGTTACAATTGTAAGTGGAATGCCAGATGCAAAGCATTTTTCCTTAGCTGCGGAATATCTTAATATCGCTGGCGGAGTTCGTTTTGGACTTCACGATAAAATTACCGCTTATTTAGGCGATCGCTTTGGAAATATTGTACCAGATAATACCCCAGTCAGTTTTATAACCGAAGGCGGCACTATTGGTCAAAGTGTGGGAGGTGGAGTTTTTACCGCAACCAGTACCTTTGGACAAGCTACAGCAATATTACAATCAGCCGCTCCAACTACGCCATTTTTAGGTGGTGTCCCAGCACTTCAGTATTTTGGCTATGAATGTAGTGGAAATTATGCGTCAGTACTTGAATCAACTGCTACTGATTTATGTGGCAATCCTGGATTAGTTACTGTAGTTGCATTTACTACTGGTAGCGAATCTTTTGTAGATGCCAATGGAAACGGATATTTTGATGCGGGAGAAAATTTTAACGATTTAACTGAACCCTATATTGATGCTAACGATAGTGGCAAATTTGATGCAGGGGAACTTTATATTGATGTCAGTGGTGATGGTCAATTTAACGCTGGCAATGGCAAATTTGATGGTCCAGGCGGAGAATCACAAAATACAACCATTTGGACCAGTATAAGAATTTTATTTTCTGATAATACTCCTAACCCTATTTCTGTTACGCCTATTTCATTTTCTATTCCAAATTTTGAAAGCCAAACATTTGTAGTTGAAAATATTAGTGATATTTATGGCAATGCTTTAGTCTCTGGTTCTCGCTTTCAGGTAACAACAACTGGAGGCAAACTAGGTGGAACTACAAATTTAATTCTTGAAGATAGCAAT
>JAGLFE010000211.1 GCA_023144675.1 Thiomargarita sp.
ACTCATTCAACTTATCCTTAAATCCTATTCAAAAACTAAGTGGTGTATGATATTACGTTTATACACCCTACACTTACTACTCGTGCTATTATTTTAGAAATTTTTTAATAGCCATTAAATGATAGATTTTATTAATTAGCAACTCTGATGCTTTTTTGTATGTTGGCAGATAATTATTTTCCGTTTCAAAATAATGAACTGGTTTCCTTTTTTCTAGGGATTGAAATAATCTTATTGTTAAACCATGTGCAACAGGGTTTCTAATCAAGGAATAAAAATCATCGTATTCTTTTTTCTCATCTTCATCCAGCACTTTATATTCTACAAGCTCTTTTGTGATTTTTCTAAATGATAGTTTTTTCTCATTTATAACTTCATTTTCCCGTTCAGATAAATTTTTCAACTGTTCTTCAATATTATTTTTGTTTGGTTTAAATCCTAAGGGATTAGCTGTTTCTCTAACAAGTCTAGTTGTAAAAATCATTTCGTATAGAGTTGCACACAAACTTGCAGAAGTACTAAACTTACCATCCATATAAAACATCAGAGAATCACGGAATATGTCATGTTCAATTGCTCGATGAAAACGAAATTTATTTAATAGAAATTCAGCATAAATTTCGTTAATTGTTTTCAATTATTAAGTTCCTCTCCAAAGCATATATATTTGAAAGATGTATTGTTTCTAACAATAGACCTATTGCGAAATATTACAAAAACTACAATAATTCCACACAAAAACACAATCCTTGTAGCTATCTTCTCAAAACCTAACCAAACGAATCCGACAAAATATTGCGAATCCAACTATGAGCATGATTAGCTTCCTGTTCCCGTTCCCAAGCAGAAGCATCCATTGGCGATAAACCCCCAGCCCCTTTAACGCTAACAATATTACCTTCATCATTTAACTGATAAATAGCAGAAACAGAAACCCCGTGATTAGGCGTGATTAAACTATAGCAAGTATTGACATAAGAAGGTTCGGCAACCGTTTGACCATTTATCAAGGCGGCAACGGCGGCGGCACAAACTTTCGCTTGACTACTCGCAGCATAACCTGATTTTGGCATTTTACCCGCAATACTGGCATCACCGATGATATGCACATCTTTATGAATGGTGGATTCAAAAGTCTTTTGGTCAACAGGACACCAACCAGTTTTATCGGTTAAACCAGCCATTTGAGCAATTTTACCTGCTTTTTGCGGCGGAATCACATTAATCACATCACCTTCATGCTCTTCAAAGTCAGTTTCAATCATCATTTTATCAGGATGTACTGCCAAAACTTTCCCATCTTGAGAAGCGGGAATCCATTCAATCATTCCAGCGTAATGTTGCTTCCAACCCTGTTTGAACAAACCTTGCTTAGAAAACTTATCTTTTTGATCCAAAATCAGAATTTTCGACTTAGGTTTATGCTGTTTCAAATAATGCGCAATTTGCGAAGCGCGCTCATAAGGTCCAGGCGGACATTTGAAAGGATTGGGCGGTGCAATAATAATCACCAAACCACCATCTTCCATTGCCACCAATTGTTTCCGCAACAATAAAGTTTGATTGCCAGCGTTCCAAGCATGGGGCATGGCTGCAACCGCACTTTCATCATAACCTGCAATTGCATCCCAACGGAAATCCACCCCAGGGGAAACAATTAAGCGATCATAAGGAAAATTACGCCCATCAGCAGTACGTACATTTTTTTGCACTGGATCAATTTCAGTCGCCATTTGATGCACGAGATTGATGCCATAATTGGTGTTCAAAGCTTGATAGGAAACCGTGATGGAACTAATATTCCGCTCGCCAGCCAATACCTCATTACTCATTGGACAGGAAATATAATGTGTTTTCGGTTCAATTAAAGTAACTTTAATATTAGAATCCGCCAAGCGCAAATATTTAGCCGCCGTTGCACCACCATAACCACCACCAACTATAACTACACGTCCAGTACTTTTCCCGAAACTAATAAAAGGAAAACCAGCTAAACTAGCGGCGGCAACTACACCACCAGCTTTAATAAAATTTCTTCGCTTCATATTTAACATTATAATTCCTCCTTTATTGAGCCGCATAAAATTGTGCTAAAGCGGTTAATTCCGCCTCAGTTAGTCCTTCCAGTGATTTTTTCATCAATTTAGGCTGGGGTTGCTTAAAGCCTTCTATTTGGGCATTTTTCATATAAAAATATAAATAATCTGCCCATTGTCCACCAATACGAGGTAAGCGATATTCAGTATATTTTCCAGCGGCTAAATGACAACGAGCGCACTTATCTTCATGGATAGTTTGCCCTTGTGCAACAACTTCTGCATCAACTTCTATGGAAGCAGCGACCCAAGTTTGCTGTTCAAAAAAACCTGCCATCGCTACAATTTCTTCATTGCTATAAGCTTTAGCAATCCGATCCATTATAGTTGCACCACGTTTACCGTTTTTAAATTTTTGCATGGCTTCAATAAAATATTCACTAGGCAAACCAGCTAAACTGGGAATACTGGTTCCAGCACTTACACCTGCCGTACCATGGCAACCAGCACAAGCATAACTTAAAGTAGTGGCTGAACGTTCGGTAGCATTTACGGAAATAATAGCTAAAAAACTCACTAAAACAGAGCTAAATATAATTGTACGTAGCATAATTATTTCCCCTCTGGTGATGTTGTTGTTTCAAGCTGAATATTTTTAGCTAAACCGCCATTGGCTTCATATTTTTCCCTCAATTCTTCAGCCATATCCTTAATTGCGCTTAAATCCACAACCATTTCACTCCAACCATACCACAATGAGTAATCTGGATTATTATGGAAAGCACCTTGAAAAGTACGCATACGATGTTCTAAGTGCATAACAAATAATCTATGCTCAATTGGACGAGGGGCATCGTGAAAAGTTAATAAATCAGGGAAAGCATAGGTGTAACTTTCTGGTTTTTCAAGCACACCATCTTGATATAAACTGGCAATAATACGAATCGCTTCAGCTAACAAATGGTCTGCTTTTTTGATTAAATCATCACCTTTGGCTAATTCACCTTTAGCAAACTTATCTGAATGGCAGTTGCTACAAGCATTTAAAAGTTTTTCCCGCTCTTTGTCAAAATCTGCTTGGGTTGAACGAATAACATCAGCAGCTTTAACCACCTCTAAACGTGGAGTTGGATTGCCTTCTGGGTCTAATACGCCAAGTGCTTGCATAATTGTAATTTGATCTTTACGCCATTCTTCATCTTCAGGAAGTGGTAACCGCACCGCTAAAAAGCCCCAAGGAGTCCGTACTTCATGATCACCGTCTTGCATGTGGCAATCTTGACAAGTTGGTCCAGCAGCAGTTTCAGGCAATACACCATTTTGCTTCAATAAAGCACGCACACCATGTTTAGAAGTAGAATACATTTCCCATTGTGGATGGTCAAATCCCATGTGGCAAGTTTGACAAGCCTGTGGTTGGCGAGCTTCTTGTTTAGAAAAAATATGTCGTGTATGGCAAGAATCGCAAGCCGCATGACCATAACCAGAACCTTCTTCTTTTAATTGGGCAACTTCTTCAGGGGTTTTTTCACCAATTTTATGGCAACCACCACAGCCTTTTGAACCTTTGGTCAAAGCCATTGGTAATTTATGTGTTGTGGGCATGGCATTCATAACCGTCCAAGCAAGTGCATGTTTACCACTCCGAAATTGTTTAACTTGCTTTTCGTGGCATTCGGCACAGGTAGCGGGTTGTGGCAATCTCGCTTCTTCGCTATCTTTTGAGGTAGTATGATCTAGTCCATGACAATGAGCGCAAGTAACTCCTTCACGGCTATGATGACTTAATTTCCAATCGTTGACCACATTAGGCGTAATCCGTTCATGGCATTCGATACATTTTACATTTGCTGCATCAGTTTCATTATTCACAGCCCAACTAGCAAGCGGGAATATAAAACCTAAGATTGTGAAAAATAATACTATTATCAGTTTTATTTTCATCAATAACTCCTTAATATTTCCATAGATAAATGATAAGATTTTAGTAACAAATTTTGCATTTATGTTACATTATATAATAATATACTATTGAGAGTATTTATATATAATAAGCTAATTCACATTCATTGCTATTAAAAAAAGCTAGTGCTTACATTTTAATATAAATATTCCTAAAATATATCTAAGGCAACTCTTAAAAACCTGAGAGTCACCTAATAAAATTATAACATAAAAAATACTGAAGATACTTATGTCCAAATCTAAAATTGAAACTATTTTACAAGTGCAATTAATGACTAATTCACAACGGCAATATAAAAATTTAATTAATTCAATTGGTGGAATTTTGTGGGAAGCTGAGGCTGAAACTCTGAAATTCACATTTATTAGTAAACAAGCCGAGAAATTGTTTGGCTATCCGATTACAAATTGGCTAACCCAAGCTAATTTTTGGGAACAACATATTTATCAGGAAGATAGAGAATTGGCTGTTGAATATTCTATGACTTCAATAGCTAGAAAACAGGATTATGCTTTTGATTATCGTTTTATAACTAAAACAAATGAAATTATTTGGGTAAGAAATATTGTTACATTAATGATTGAAAATGGTGTAATTACCAAATTATGTGGTGCTATTATTGACATTACTGAACAAAAAATCAATCAAGAAAAAATAACGATGTTTCAGAAGTTTATGAACGCTGCCAGTGAAGGAATGAGAATGGCAACCTTGGATAAAAAAATAGTTTATGCTAATGCCGCCCTATCTAATTTTGTTAATAATAATAATTTATTGCATGAATCTTTTATTGATTATTATCCAAAAAAATTACAACAGCGTTTACAGCAAGAAGTTTTTCCTAAACTGATGCAGAATCAAAAATGGACGGGAGAAATGCAATTAGTTTCAAAAATAGGTCAAATAATAGATACCCGCGAAAATTTTTTCCTGATAAAAGATGAAATTGGAACACCTCAATATATAGCAGTTATTACTAGCAATATTACTGAACAAAAAAAATCTCAACAAATATTAAAAAAACTTAATAAAGCATTTAAAGCTCTGACAGAATGTCGGCAAATTTTAATTCACGCTAAAGATGAAGATACTTTACTACATGAAATATGTCAGGTATTGGTTCATGATATAGGTTATTGTTTAGTTTGGATAGGTTTTGCTCAACAAGATGAAAATAAAACTGTTATACCTATTAGCCAATGTGGTTATGAAAAAGATTATTTACGTGATATTAAAATTAGTTGGGGTGATAATAAGTGGGGACAAAATCCAACTGGAATCTCGATTAGAACGGGAAAACCTTCAGTTGCACAGGATATTTTAACTGACCCTAAATATAATATTTTACGTTCTGAAGCTATGCAACGGGGTTATGTTTCCTCAATGGCAGTGCCTTTGCAATTAGGTAATAAAATTATTGGAGCGATGACTATTTATGCTAAAAAAATTAATGCCTTTGGGTTTGATACGGTGGCTTTATTTGAAGAATTAGCTGCCGATTTAACTTATGGCATAAAAATGCTTAGAATACATACCGAACGCAAAAATGCTAAAAAGGCTTTGCAAGTGAGTGAAAAACGATTTCGATCTTTATTTGAAAGTATGCCTGATGCTATTTTTATTACCGATGCTAAAACCTTTATAGTGGTTGATGCTAATATTGCAGCGGCTGAATTATTATTAAAATCACGAAAAAATATCATAGGAATGAATCAAGCCCAGCTATTTTCTACAAAAAATCATTATATTCAAGACAAATTAATGCAATATGCTCAAAAAGAAACGATGTTGGTTGAAGATTTAGTACAACGTTCAGATGGAACTACAATTCCTGTTGAAATTTTATCTAGTTTAACCCATATTAATGGCAATTTAATGATTCAAAGTGTTTTTCGAGATATTACCGAACGTAAACAAGCGGAAACTTCTTTAAGGCAAGCTAAGGAAAGTGCGGAAGCAGCAAATCAAGCTAAAAGTGAATTTCTCGCTAATATGAGTCATGAAATTAGAACTCCTATGAATGCAATTCTTGGATTTAGTGATTTATTGGCTTCCAAATTAGAGGATAAAAAGTATCAAAATCATCTTAATTCCATTCAAATAGCTGGTAAAACACTTTTAACTTTAATTAATGATATATTAGATTTGTCCAAAATTGAAGCTGGACAATTGGATATTCAATATGAACCCATTAATCCCATTACTATTTTTAATGAGATTCAACAAATATTCGCCTTAAAATTTAGAGATAAAGGTTTACAATTTATTATTGAGATTGAGAAAAACTTACCTCTAGCTTTATTTTTAGACGAAACTAGATTACGCCAAATTTTAGTTAATTTAGTAGGTAATGCAATAAAATTTACTAAAACGGGCTATGTTAAATTTTGCGTTTCTAAGCGTGAATTAGCTAATAATTTAATTGATTTAATAATTGACGTGGAAGATACTGGGATAGGAATTTCTAAAGATCAGCAAACTATTATTTTTGAATCATTTAAGCAACAAGATGGTCAAAGCACTCGTAAATATGGTGGTACTGGTTTAGGGCTGGCAATTAGTAAGCGGCTAATAGAAATGATGAGTGGGAAAATTGAAGTTCGCAGTAATTTAGGAATAGGGAGTACTTTTGAAGTTACTTTATATAATGTTGAAATTCATAAATCCGCTAAAATAGCTAATATTCAGAATAAAAATCGGCAGCAACAGATAAACTTTAATCTTAATAATGTTTATTTTGAAACAGCTGTGGTTCTAGTTGTTGATGATATTGAAGTAAATCTTAGGATTGTTAAGGAATATTTATCACAAGTCGGTTTAGAGGTGATTTTTGCTCACAATGGGCAAGAAGCTTTGATTTTTGCTGAGGAATATCAGCCAAATTTGATTTTAATGGATTTAAGAATGCCAGGAATGGATGGTTATGAAACAACTCAACATCTAAAGGCTAATCAAAAAACTAAAAACATACCAATTATTGCACTCACCGCCTCAGTTTTCATAGAAGAAAAGTATAAAGTGTTAGAACATGGTTTCGATGGCTTTTTGTCTAAACCAATTAATCTTTCATCTTTACTTGAAAAATTAGCTGATTATTTAACCATGACGCAAAAAATGGAGGTAGAAACCAGTCCTGATATTGAAGAAATATCTTTAATTGGATTGATGGTAGCAACAAATACTATTAAACAATCTCCCGAATTAATTAATATTTTAACCACAACTGTGATTCCTTTATGGAAAGAAACTAAAGTAATGATGGAAGTCGATATGGTAATTAAATTCACTGACGAGTTGATTAAATTAGGCAATAATTATCATATTCCAAGTTTTATTCATTATGCAGAACAATTGCGGGAATTTTCCCAAAACTTTGATATACTTAATACTGAAAATTTTTTAAATCAATTTAGTGAAATTGCTGATTTAATTACTGAAGTTACGCAAAT
>JAGLFE010000212.1 GCA_023144675.1 Thiomargarita sp.
TTATTTGCGTAACTTCAGTTAATATATACTCATACATGAATTTGGTTACAGATAAAATAATTAGTCCAATTAAACCTTAATAAATAAAAAATGATTATAGACGCAAATTTAGATAATTTTACCACTGTTGTTTTAGAAAAATCTAAGCAAGTTCCAGTTTTGGTTGATTTTACTGCCGAATGGTGCGCTCCTTGTCGAGTTATGGAACCTGTGTTAAAGAAAATAGCTGCTGATGCCAAAGAGCGGTTTGTGATTGTTAAAGTCGATACTGACGAGGAGCAAAAATTAGCTGGACGTTATGGTGTTAGAGGTTTTCCAACTTTTAAATTATTTCGGCATGGCGAAGTAAAAGATGAATTAATGGGTGCAATACCTGAGAGCTTAATACGTGAAATATTAGAGCGATATATGGACTGATAGTTTTGGTAGTCCTGAATAATGTAGTGTTTTTTCTGAAAAATACGTTAAGTATCAAATTCTTAACAAATTTACCACTACTTTGTGCAGGACTACCCTTTTGTGATATTGTTGTTATCATTTTGTATTTTCTTGTTTCTAAGTATTTCATATAGGGATACATCTTAAAAAATCAACACCGCTTTGAAGATAAACTATTGAATATCAAAGCAATATATTTGGTAAGCTATGGATTCAGAGTACTTAATAACAGTTACAATTAATCATTAAAGGATTCAAGATATGGAAAAATATTTACCGAGAGAGCAACATAGTCGTTTTTTATATCCTTTTTGGTTGGAAAGAGATAGTGTAAATGCAACTTTAGCAAGTTTGCAACAACTAAAATTCAGTAGCCGTAATAATAATAAGCAAATTTGGGAACAAGTCGATACCCCTTCTGGCGTTTATCGGCAAGAAATGTTAGAGCGAGTAACGCAATTTTTATTTTTTGGCAATGTGGGAAGTTGTAGTTATTTGAGAGTCAATAAAGAAGTTGCTAATATTTGGTTTGGGAAAGAAGTTATTGAATTGAAAAGCGGATCGGATTCTTTAGTAACCCAGTTGAAAACGGAAGATAAAAGCGGTGGAATTGAATTGTTTTTATCGCATTTTGGAGTGGGCATTTTGTCGATTACTTTAAGTGCCAGCCAATTTGAGAATTATAATACTTTGAAACAGTTTAATTATCGCTTGTCGCAAGGTCGCGAGCAATTAGCCCCACAATTAGCTTTAGCTTATCCGCAAAATAATCCACATGCTCCTCCTCCACCAGCCACCGATGCGCCATTAACAGACCGTTTAGGCAAGCGCGGCGGGGTGTTCAATTTAATCGAATTGCGGGAATTTTTATTATCACCATTGCCTAATTTACGAGTTTTGCAAAAGCAGTTTTCTGTTTATACGGTGGTGCATTTTGATAAGCAAGTGGATTTTTCCCAAGCGGAAATTCGTGATGAATTGCAACCCTTGTTGGCTGCTTTAACCCATGTTGAGGAAGCCAACCATCCAGGAAGTTTGGAATTGGTCAATCAGGTGCTTAATCCTTGTCATTGGGCAGCCGTTGGCACTTTAGGCATGGCAAATTTGACGGCTGAACAGAAACCGATGCAAAAATTTAATCGGGTATCATCGGTGTTGAATAAGTATTTTATACCTTATTTAAGCAGTTATTTACAGCGATTAATATTGCAACGGATTTTAAATGAAGCCTCAATCGTGGTTCAGCAAAAAGGTACAGTTAAAAATCAAACCGAATTGCAGCAATTACATAATGATACATTGGATTTCACCGTTACTGGATATTTTACTGAAATTAGTAGTCGTGAGGTATTAAATCAGGTTTATCGGCTAGTACAACAGGGATTGCGTGTACCAGCCAGTTTTGAAATGGTGCAAAATACTTTACATCGGATTGATGTTAATAATAATTCCTTATCTCAAAAGGAAATGTCTCAAAATTTACAAGCCGTTGCCAAAGAAATGAATCATAATGTTAATACAGTAATGGAAATGCACCGTAAAATGGAATGGTTGGAGGTGTTTTTTGTTTCGTTTTATGCCATGCAATTATCACAGATATTATCGAGTAGTTTTCGTTTTGCGGAAATTTATAGTTCATGGAGTGTAGTTAGTTGGCCATTTATAGCAGGTTTTATGGCTTTTTTAGGATTGCAACCGCATCGGCAAAAAGAGAATAAATTTGATATTTATTGGCCATTTTTGTTGCTGGTTATTATGATTATAGCTTGGTTTGCAGTTGGATATTATTTTTTTCAAAGTTGAGGAAATTTGGGCATGATAA
>JAGLFE010000213.1 GCA_023144675.1 Thiomargarita sp.
AGTTTAATTGGTAGATAGTTACAAAGTAATAAACAAAGTTATTGGCTTATTTTTGGAACAAAAACTCAATAAGTTGATAACTTTTTCTGTTAATTTGCTAATTTGTTTTGGGTATAAAAACCAAAATAGTGTGCCAATGATAAAAACATTAAGGTTTTAAATGCTTGGTTATTGTTGCTTCTCTTAATATTTTGGGAAAAATCCTATTTGCAAATCAGGAAAATGATGTTTATTGCCCGCTTCATCTTCCGCAATAACAGTAAACACACTATTCCAAACTTCAGTCCATAACTTTTTGGATTTAAATTCTTCTTGTAGAAAAACGCTATTATCCTGTTTTTGCCAAATAGTTCCTTGGTAGAACTGATCGCTATTGGGTAAATTATGTATTTTGGCTAATTCTAAAACAATGGTTTCATCACTCACATTATTTAAAGTAACTGATTTAATCGGAGAATTACCTGCTCTCACAATCGCCATGACAATTAATTCTTCATCACTCCTATCCATTAACATAGGCGAAAAACCAGCCATAATGACTTGTGGTAATTCCCGATGGGTTCCTTGGGTAACATAATTTTCTTGTACAATAGCCATTCCAGGGGAAAATAACTCTTGACTGGGCCAATCTTTAAAAGTATATTCCCATCCTGGATAGTTATGAGTTTGTTTAAAATTATCTTGCGCAATAATGGTAAATTGAAAAGAATGTCCGCCAAATAAGCTATTTGTATCTAAACTAAATGTTGTCTTTGCGACCGAACCATGCGGTAAAAAACCACTTTCAAAAGTGATTGCACATTCATAAACTAAGCCATAACGACCTGAACCTAAAGGAATACTACCCACTAATTGCATGGGAGTACGCATGACATCTTTGTCTCGATTTAGCGTATATTCTACTAAACTGACTGGATTAATACCTTCTTCAACAACAGCTAGAATACGTACTTGATTATCATTGTCATCAATCAACATCGGATCAAAACCAGCCATTAACACCTGCGGATGCGTTTTTACACGCCGATTGTTGGTATTAACTTGGGCATAACTAATTCCTTGCGCATCACTAATATACAATAATCCATTGTTTAAAGCAATTAAATGATTAGGGCGGTTACCTAAACCATTACATACACTGGCTTCTAATTTATTCGTATAGCGTACTAATTGCGTTTGCGATGAATCAACAATCCATAATTCATTACCCAGCCAAGCCATTGATTTAGGGCTGGTTAATAAGTTAGCCGCTTCTATTTTTTGTGAAGATTCCTCCAAATGGGCAGTATTAATTATGTTTAACGTTCCTGCTTGATTATTAGCCACAAATAGCTGTTCTTTAGTCGGATGAGCGATTAAATTAACGGGAGCTTTATCTACAGAAATATTTTGCTGATGTTCTAAAGTATTCAAGTCAAAAACCGCAACTATATTTGTTGTTTCACAAGCAATAAATAATTTCTCATTTTTAATCTGCAAATCCACTGGCAAAGGACAACGTTGATTAGGAACGGTTAAATTCGCAATTTGGTTGCCATTTGTACTTGATATAATATTTACACCCTTGACCTGTCTGTCAGCGATTAATAATTTGGAAGCACTTGGATCAGGAATAACAGCGGTAAAATCGCCATTTATTGGCCAATTTTTAGTTACTTGCCATTGTTTGGGATTAGTCGCAGAAATGTCCACAACGACAATACCAGTATTAAACGCACCTACCACATAAAGCTGATTGTTTTTGATAGTTAAATCAACGGGTTCTATGCCTTGCAAATAAAGACTTGTAATGACTATTTGTTCGGTCGTATCAATGACTTTCAAATCGCCCGCCGTTTCATCTAGTACCAATAGCCAGCGATTATCAGGCGTATTCACCATTGCACCAGGTAAATCAAATAAAAAAGCACCCAAGGTAACGCTATTAACTTCACATTGTGCCGCTTGAACGGTTTGCATCGTTAATAAGCAGGTTAATTGGCAAATAAAAATGAGTTTTAGACAGTTTTTTGGCATGGTTTTTCTCCTAATTCCAAATTTTCTCAATTAATACAACTCAAAGGTCTGACAATGCCAATCTATCCAATTTTCCATTTGCCAAGGGTCGTTGCCTGCTGAGGTAATAATGCCGCAACCGTTATAAATGCCAAGTGTTAGTCCTTGTGGTAATTCAAGATTAAAAATGGGAAAGGTTTGTGATCCCGTTATATTTTGACGATAAGCTTGGATTGTACCGGGTAAATTGAAAGTTAGTGGATGGGTAATAGTCATAAAATAGCCTTGTGGAAATATTAAAGCTGCATAAATATCGTAAGGGATAAGTTGATTGGGGTTTTCGTTTAAATCAAGTTTGAAGCTAATATTTTCGCCGATTTGGTAAGTGGATTGATTCATTCTTGCTGTAATGGTTTTGGCATCACTGGCTTGCACTTCACCAAAAGCATTATCTGACCAGCTACCATCCGTGCCTTGAGCTTGATATAATATGCGCCAAATGCCTGCTTGAGAAAAGGTATGCAAAGTAATATAACGTCCATCATTATAAAACATATCGATTTCTTCGCGCTCAAAATTGGTGTTTTCGCCTTGATAATCAGTACTTTGGGTGTTAGGTGGAATTAGAATTGCCCGCACCCGTCTAATATTATCGCCACTGGGAGAGGTTTTAATCCAAAGTGTGCCTTCAGTTTGTTCGGAATCAAGGCTAATGGGGGGATGAATATCTATGATTTCAGCAGCAGAATCAGCAACGACACCTTCTTTACCCAAAAATAGGTTGGCAATGGCTGTTTTATCTCGACTGCTATTAGCAACACCATCGCCATCTGCATCCAATTGTGGACGTTGTGAGCCAAATATGTTTGGATTGGATATCATTAAATCTTCAGTGGCTTGGAAGGCGGTTCTTAAATCTTTGCCATGTCGTAGGTTGTTGATTAAGGTAGCGGAAAAGTTCTCAAAACGAGTATTCCAAGCGGTATCTTCGGCTTCGGAACTGGTTAAAATGATGCGGTTGGCTTGGCTTAAATCGTCTATGAAAGAACCAGAATAGCAGCTATCAATAATGACAATTTGTTCCACTTGTTCGGGGACTTTATCCATTAAACGGCGCAATTCAGTTGCAGAAAGCCAATATTCACGGGTAATTTTGAGTTGGTCTATTTGTCCATGACCATGTAGGTAAAATATGAATTGTTGTCCCGCTTGTAAGGTACTTGTAGCGTTGAATGCGGATTCTAGGGCAGCGGCTGGGTCAGCGAGAGCATCATCTACGACCTTATCATCCGTGCCATCGCCATTAATATCCTGCCAAGTTTTTGGATTGAGATAAGTAATGTCTTCGTGGTTATAACCGCGTTGGTTTAGGGTGCGATATATTTTTCGGCTTAGTTCTTCGCTGATGGGAAATAGGGTGTTTTGGCTATGTGAACCGCTGGCGGCGATGACGATGGCACGACCGATGCTGTTTGGATTGCTAATTGGTTGCGGTTCAATTATTAC
>JAGLFE010000214.1 GCA_023144675.1 Thiomargarita sp.
GCTTCAATTTTGGAAATGTCTAAAATATCGTTAATGGTGTTAAGCAAATATTTACCAGCCGAATAAATTTTGGTCATATCGTTGCTTAAATCTGATTCGCCTAAAATTTCTAATTCTTCATGTAACATTTCTCCATAACCAATAATTGCATTTAAAGGAGTTCGTAATTCATGACTCATATCGGCAAAAAATTTACTTTTAGCTATAAATGCTGCGTCCATTTCTTGTTGCTTTCTTTCTAATTGTTGCTCATATTTGGTGAACATTTCTAGCATTTGATTCAATTCATGGCTTAAAATACCTAGTTCATTATTTATTGATACAGTTGCTCGCACCTTTTCATTGCCATTGCGCACTTGTTGAATTACTCCAATTAAATGTGTAATGGGAAATAGCAAATTTTTCTTTAAATAAATAATAACCACAATGATAAATACTAAAGTTACTAAAAAAGAGATACTCAAAAATAAGTAAACTTGATTAATTTGAGATAAAAACTCGTGGGTATAATTTTGTTTTAATAAAATCCATTGAATATTTTCAGCAATTTGTATTTTTTCAAAGCTTAGGATAATATTATTTGTTTGAATATGACCATTGTCTTTGGCTAGAATAGCAGTTGCTAAATTTGGATAATGTTGGTTTAAGTTATTGCCTTGTTCTTTTAAAGGTGATAGATAGTTTCCTAAAGTATCGACTAAAAAAATATTTCCAACTGGCTGTAAAAATGAGGCGATATCAACATAGGTAACAATAATTCCTGCCCTTTTATTCATGTTTGGGTAAAAAATAGGGGTTGAATATTGAATATATGAATGGTTTTCAATATCAGCAGGAGTTGCATAAACAAAAACTTCTTTTTCAAGTAGTTGCATTGTTTTTTGAAAATAAGATTGGTCTTTTCTATTTTGAAGCTGTTCTGAAGGAGATAAACTAATTGTTGATTTATCTTTGTTTATCTGAATAATTTCTTGCCCATATTCATCTAAATAGGTAACTTGGTAAAATGCTTTTTGATGGTTTAGAAAAAATAGAAATTTCTCTTGGATGGATTGCTTAATAGCGGTTCTATTTAATAAATTGTCAGTAATTAAATAATTTCTTAATAATTGTGATTGACTAAGAAAAATTAATTCATTTTCTGCAGTTTCTAAAAAATGTCTAATATGTTGCTTAAAATTTTTAATACAAGTATCTTGTTTTGCAAATTCATTTTCATATAGCATTTTGCTAGTCATTTGCGTAGCATAAAACGTGATAAAAATAGGTATTAAAATAATTAATAAAAAAATTAAAATTAGTTTGATGTGAATACGTTGATGAAGTTTAATCATGATTGATTTATAGAAATTAAAGGGTTATGGAAGTAATTTCATTATTTAACATATTATTTTTTATTGGATTTATGACCAATATTATGATAGCATATTATATAATTCACATTGTTCTTTTAACTCTTAATTAGCATTTAAACTATTTAAATTCATTTTTTATCTAATAATTACAGAATATTTTAAAAAACGGGCTTCAATTAGATAGTATGAAATTGTTGCAAAGAAAATAGATATTGATAGGTATATAGGAAAAAATAAATACCAAGCTAAATTATAATTTCCAACATAATGTAGAATAGGAACATGATATATATATAGACTATAACTAATAGTAGAAATGAATGATATTATGTAATAGTATCTTTTTTTTAATTCAATATCCATAAAAACAAACATAATCACAGCTAAAATTAAGATGGAAACATAATCTAGTAGTAATTTATATTGAGCTGTTGCCTCACGATAATTCATTATATCTGAAAGAAAATCTTCTTTAATATAGTTAATACAAAAAATTAATATCAACAAAAAAAATATAATAATAGTATGTATTTTTATTCTTTTATGCCTCCATCTATACAAAAGCACCCCAATTAAAAAGTTAAAAAAATGTATATATAGTTGGTCATGTCCAAGTCTAGCCAAAGTATCAATATTAATTGTTTGCTTGATAAAATCGCTTAACATATTAAATTTCATCAAAATACTGACTATTATAGATATTGAAAACAGCAATATTTGTGCCATTGGATTAATTTTTGTAAAGAATAATATTACTATTGGTGCAATAAGATACCACTGAAATTCTACTGCAAGAGACCAATATACTACGTTAATACTTCTATTAAAGCCATCAAATAGATTATGTACATTAAACAAATGAACTGTAAAATCTAATAGGTTAAAACCATAAAAAATTGAAAGTATTATTAGGGAAACTAGATATGCAGGATAAATTCTTAATATGCGTTTAAACAGAAAAATATTGCTTGCTGTTCTGAAGTGATATTCGTTTTTTTGCAAAATAGAGATAAAAGATGCAGATAATAAATAACCGCTTATGATGAAAAACATGGCAACACCATAAGATGTAAAAGAAGTAATTATTTTTTTTACGACTGTTGGAGTATCTGATGTAAATATGCAAAAATGTCCTAATACAACCATACTGACAGCCATTGCACGATATATTTCAAATGCAGTCTTTTTTTTATAGTGTTGTATCATAGTTATCACATCTCTTCAAAATATAAGCTTCTACAGATTGCTATTAAATTTCAACCCCGTATAAACTCTTGATTTGCGCTACTAAAGTACCCTGAGCCTGCATAATTAAATCACAAACTTCTCTTGCTGCTCCTCGTCCACCGTATGCTTCCGTTTGTCAATCCGCCTGTTTAGAAACTAAAGAATGAGCATTTCCACAAGTAACGGATAAACCTACACGCAACATAACTGGCAAATTATTAATAGTAATTGAAATTTAATTGATTTTTGAATTTAACTTAAAAAACATTTAATAACAATGAGTTACAAAAACTGTCCAAACCATTATTTATTCACAATGCAATTTTCGCTTGACTAAATAATTGAATCAGCATTTCTTTTAAATATTGTTGTTTAGAATCTTCGATTTTCATTAATTCTTGAATAACATTATTAACTTCAATATTAGCTAATGCTTCATTAATTGGTTCAAGAAATGCTGCTCCAATTATTTGAATAAATTCATCTTTGTCTAAAATTGGTTGTTTCTCAATTTTTTCACTTAATATTCCTAGATAAATTAACTGATTTTCTTGATTAATACCTAAAGTTTGCAAAGAAGGGCTAAAACAAGTATTATAATAATTAATTTCTGATAAAAAATTAGCATAACGAGTAGCACATTTAAGTATAGAAAAAGCAAGTTTATTTGGTTGTTTGCGCAAAGCTTGCTTTAAAAAATTCATTAATGTCGTTTCGCAGCGAACAATTTGCCATAAACGCCAATTGTTATCAGTATTCTCAACCATAACAATGCAACGCTGTTCTGATAATAGAGGACTACATTGTAAATATATTTGGGTGTGAGTTCTTATCGCTGTTTGTGCTTTTTCTGTACTATTGTACAACCAACTTTGTTTAGAAAAACAATTCCATTTATCATCCGCATTAATAACCCATATATCATTAGCTTGAAGTTGGGGTTTTGAGGAATATTTTAATACTTCTCTTAACATTTCTCGTCCCGAAACAGGTGGACAAATCCATTTTAATGGCGTATCTTCGTTAGCAAATTGAGCTAATTTTTTATCCATTTAAACCCCCTTTAAAAATTAGAAATTAATTTGATTAACACTAGTAATCGCTAAAATAATGCCAGTAATAATTACACCAATAATAGAACCAATAAGTAAAATTGCAATCGGTTCCAGTAAAAGCAAAAACCGTTTCATGCGAACCCGTCCACTTTCTTCCAATAATTTAGCTAATGAATGCAGCATACTAGGCAATTTACCAGCTTTTTCACCTGCCCTGATTAAATTTTGTCCAGTTGCAGTCAAGGTTTCATTATCTTCTAAGGCTTGAGATAAATTAATTCCTGATTTAACTGCCCTGCTTACTTGCCCTAATCGAGCATGCAAACTAGGCAATTTAATTCCCATATTGGCTAACTCAAGTGCTTTTAATAAAGATACCCGATTTTCTAATAAAGTTCCCATCATTGCTGCCCAACGAGCGGTTTCAGATTCAATTATCCAAACGCCTAATAATGGTAAATGCGCCGTTAAATCTTTCATTTTGACTTTAATATCAGGTTTGTTAAGTAAGTAAGTAAATACTATGATTAACACCACTATTCCGCCAATTAACCATTCAAAATAATTATTAAAAAACATGCCTGTTTCTAACACCACTTTAGCTAACAATGGTATATCAACACTACGATTTTGTAAAATGTTAGCAAATTTAGGTACAACAATAATAAAAATTATTAAAATTGCGGCAATGCCTGATATTATCAATATGCTTGGATAAATCATAGCATTACGCATTTCATTAGCAACCCGTGCTTCATATTCCATTTGGGTAACTCCATCACGTAAAGCAGAAGCAACTTGACCAGTTAATTCTCCCGATTCAATCAACTGCATCATATACCAAGGCAACTTTAAAGGGCTATCTTGTAACGCCATTGAAAATGATATTCCTTGACGTAATTGAGTAGCAATTTCTGCAAAAGTGTCAGTGATTAAATGATGGTGCGAGGAATGTGCTAGTGATTCTACCGCTTCGATTAAAGTAACATTTGATTCTATTAAAGTAGCTAATTCATGCAGAACGATGATAATATCACGTTGTTTAAATTTACCTGTTTTAGCTTGACCTCGTTGCTTAGTTTCTGAAACTTTTAAAGCAATTGGCACCAACTCACGCTGTTGCAATTGACGAACTGCTTCTTTTTCCGTTTTAGCATTGAGAATGCCAGTTACTTCTTGTTTATGATTATCTAAAGCTCGATAATTGTAACGCATTTTTTATATATTGTCGTTAATCCTGAAGTTCTAATTGTTGATAAAAGGTAACTATTTACCAATTAAATGTTAAATGCGAAAATTTTAACGCGATTGATGCGCTTCGTTCCTCAATAGCATCCTACATTTTTAACTTGGTAGATAGTTATGATAAAAGAGTTGATTGCTTGATGGAAATTATATAACGAATCAATGAGCTTGTATATCTTTTAAATATTTTCCCACCACTAACCAAGCTCCAGTTAAACCCAATATGGCACTAAAAAAAGTTAGTATTAAACTTGAAAATAAATCTAAGGTAATAAGTTGAAATTCACTATCATAAAGCAAAGTTAATTGTTTTACTGGACTTTGTAATAATAAAAATGCAATATGAACCAATAACCATGCGATAAAACCACCTAATAAACCATACCAAAAACCAATATATAAAAATGGGCGGCGAATAAATCCATCAGTCGCTCCAACTAATTTATAAATTTCAATTTCGTCTCGTTGATTATAAATAATTAGCCGAATAGTATTACCAATAATTAACAATACTGCTAATGCAAATAAGCCTGCAATAATAAAAGTTACTCGATTTATAATGTTTAAAATTGCAAAAAAACGCTTTAACCATAGCATATCAAATTGTGCTATATCTACTTCAGGTAATTGTTGTAATTGTTTGAATAGTTGTTGATTTATTTCTATTTCATTTATTACTGGTTGAACAATTAATACTCCAGGCAAAGGATTTTCTTCCAAAATTTCAAATGCCTCATCAAAACCAGATAATTTATGGTATTCGGCTAAAGCTTGTGTTGGTGTGATGGCACGTATATTAATATTTTTATATCGCTTGGATAATTTTTCCCTTAATGCGTGAACTTGAGCATCATCCTTAATTTCAGGTTTCAAAAATAAGGAAATTTGGGCAAGTCCGCCCCATTCTTTAGTTACTTCATCTAAATTATCTAATAATAAATACAATCCTGTAGGCAAAGCTAAAGCAATTCCAATGACAACAGTCGTCATCAAAGTTGGTAATGGGGTTTTAACTATACGTAAGAAGCTAGAAAAAAAAACTGAAATATGATTTGATAACCAAATATGAAAGAGCAATAAAAAATTAACTTTTGGTTGGCGGCGTTTTCTGGTTCGATTAGTTTTTTTCATTAATGGCGAGAATATGTATCACCAATTAAGTGACCATTTTGCAAAATTAAAGTACGGCATTCCATATTTTTAATTAAACTTAAAGCATG
>JAGLFE010000215.1 GCA_023144675.1 Thiomargarita sp.
ACCTACGTAGTCCATGCCAACTTTTGATATTTATAAAAAAGATAGAAGCAATAGTTTATAACATACTGATTATAAATGATTTATTTTTAGGAACAAGTTAAAAACTTTTGCTGATAAACCTTTAAATTAAACTGTATTTTTGTATAAAAAATTTATCAAAAAAAATATCTAATAATCATGCCGTTTTACAAATAGTATATAAAAGTTGGCATCACCTACGTAGGTAGTTACATTATTTGTTAGATGTAACTATCTACAAGTTAAGAAATATGTAAAAAATGTAGGATGCTACTGAGGAACAAAGTGCATCAATCGTGTTAAAGATTTTGACTTAAATATTTAACTTTTAATTCGCACTATTTTATGCAGGATTACCAAAATTTTATGTCTAGCATTAAACATCTTGATTCTCAAATTCACAGATAAAAATATCTTTATTTTTTTAATTTTAATAACTGAATTTATTAAGAATATTTTTTTAAATTTGTCAATACAATAGTATTAAAACCATGGATGCTTAAATTAGTTTTTTTGCCATGATTTGCACATAATTGAATTACCATGAATATCTTCTGACCAAGATTTATATTCAAGCCGTACAATCGTATTTAATTCTTCAAATTCAGCTATTTCCTGCTCAATTTTTCCGTGAACAGCCTCAGTTTTATCTAAATTAGTAATAATTTCACCAGCGAAATTGAGATAAGCATCAGTATGAAATTTAATTAATTGAGAAATAATATAATGGCTATCAAAAATTGTATTTTTAGGAATTGTTCCTATAATTTCTGAAAGAGTTTCTTCCATTTTATGTCATTTCCTTTATCAGCTTTATTAAGATTTTAAAAGATTTAATTATAACAAAATAAAATATAGTTATAACAATTAAAATTATGACTTGATTTATTTTAAATAATATACTAAAATTATAATTTATAAAAGTGTTTAATTTTATGCTCTTTTCGTTAATTATTTAAGGAAATTATTTATGTCAAATAAAAATTCTGTATTGAAAAAAACCTTAGTTGGTGCAACTTTATTAGCCACCAGTCCAGCTTGGGCAAAAGGCGGTGGTGGAATGTCTGAAGGTGGTAAATCACAGTTAGGCGTTAATCACTTATCTTTAGAAGTTACTCCAGGATATGCTTGTGCTGTTTGTGCAGACGTAAAAGCTGTTGAAAATGGTAAAACTGCTAGTAATTTATTACCTAACGATTTAACCGTTGCAGTTGATCCTTTTGCCACTTCCTACATAGAATTAACCTTTACTGTTCGTGATATTTTAGCCCAAAATAGGAACCATGTTTTATTTTTGGTGTATAGTCCACGGACTTCTCCTTCTCCACAAATACCAACCCCTAGATCAGAAAACAAGTTAGAATTAGATTTATCTGCATTAGAAATTCTTGCCATATATTCTATACCGTCCCAAACTATGTTAGCTCAACGTCCAACTAGATTAGGAGCTGCTAATCCTTCTCCTCATAGCTCAGTTAGTTTTAGTGTTAATTTGGACACTAGCATTTTACCTATTTTTATGAGAAATAGTGAAAAAGCTTACCTACAAGCTGCTCTAATGACAACTGAAGCTTTTGATAATGGACAATATGACGAAATGATTTTATCTGAATTGGATACTATTGGTTTTGTACAAAATCAGTGTCCCGAAAATAATGCTTCTATTGCAGTTAGTGAAGAAGGTAATGGTACCATGACTATTACGGATATTTATGGCAACACTGGTAAAACCGTTACTTCAACGGCTACTTCTACAGCTAGCGTTACTGTTAGTCCTGGAAAAAGTGGTGGAACCAGCATTGAAGGTACTAGTGAACCTAGTGGCGGAAAAGGCAGTGAATAGTAATTTACTGTGCTAATATCCAATTTTTTGGGGTCAATATTATTTATTGACCCTTTTTTTATGCTTGAATCTAACTGACTAAAATTTAAGTCAGATTATTTCACAGCGAAAAATGAGTTTTAGATTTAATTAAAATAGTATTTTATAATTGTTTTATACTGGTTTTGTTATATAGTTATATTATTATGGAATAACAAGAAATAAAGGTAAATGAAAATGAAATGGCTGTTTTATATTTTTTTAGTTGTTTTTGCTATATTGCATACCCCTCCGTTATTGGCTTACGATAACAGCGATATTAAATTTCAGCAACTTTCGCTTAAAAATGGTTTATCGCAAAGTACGATTAATAGCATTTTACAAGATAGTCAAGGTTTTATTTGGTTCGGAACTCAAGATGGATTAAATAAATATGATGGTTATCAATTCACAATTTATCGGCATAATCCCCAAGATAATAATAGTTTAAGTAATAGTGAAGTATTTTTTATTTATGAGGATAGTCAACAACGTTTGTGGATTGGAACGAGTAAGGGATTAAATTTATTTGATAGGAAACAAGAAACTTTTAGCCATTATTTCCATAATCCTGAAGACCTAAATAGTTTAAGCGATAATCTTATTTATTCTATTCAGGAACAAGCGGAAACTGGAATTCTTTGGATTGGAACGGCTAATGGTTTAAACAAATTTAACCCGCTGGAAAATAAATTTACTACTTTTTTCAATAATCCCAATAATCCCAATAGCCTGAGCCATAACTCAATTTGGCCTCTTTACTACGATGAACATACTTTGTGGATTGGCACAGATGGAAATGGTTTGAGTAAATTTGATTTAACGAATTCAGAATTTAAACATTATCCATTGGATAAAAAGGATGCTAATAGTTATAGCAATGTAGTTTCATCAATTTATAAAGATAGTAAACAGCGTTTGTGGATTGGTACGTTAGGCGGACTTTATCAATTTGATTCCAAGCGGGAAACATTTACCGCTTATTTGCATGATTCTGAGCAAATTAATAGTTTAAGTCATCGTGCAGTTTGGGATATTGAAGAAAATCAGAGTTTATTATGGATTGCGACCGATGGTGGTGGAATTGACATATTTAATCCTGAAACCAAAAAATTTATTCATAACAAACATAATCTCCAAAATAAATATAGTATCAGCGATGATGCCATATTATCTCTTTATAAAGACCCAGCAAATACCATTTGGATTGGAACTGCAAATAGTGGAATTAATTATTTTAATCCCTGGCAAGATAAATTTAGACATTATTCCCATAATCCCTTTAATCCCAACAGTTTAAATAATAATTTTGTGTGGTCTATTTATCAGGATGAAAATGAGGAATTATGGGTTGGAACTAAAGGAGGATTAAATCGTTTTTCTAAAGACCGCAACCAAGTTAAGCATTATTTACATGATAAAAATAATCCAAATAGTTTAAGCCATGATGAGGTTAGCGCAATTTATAAAGGTCATGCTGGTAACTTATGGATTGGAACTAATGGGGGAGGATTAAATCGTTTTGATCGGGAAACTGAACAATTTACTATTTATCAACATGATCCAGATAATAATGATAGTTTACACAGCAATCATATTCTAAGTATTTTTGAAGACCAAGCGCAGATTTTATGGTTGGGAACTAGGGATGGGCTTGAAAGGTTTAATCCTAAAACAGGTATTTTTCATCATTTTTTACATAATCCCGAGCAAATTAATAGTTTAAGTAATTCCATTGTTTCCTATATTTATGAAGATAGTGAAGGAATTCTTTGGATTGGAACTGATGGCGGGCTGAATAAATTTAATCGGGAAACAGAACAATTTACTCATTATCAACATGATAAACAAGACCCTTTTAGTTTAAGCCATGATGAAATATCTAGCATTTATGAAGACAAAAGTGGTACATTGTGGATTGGCACTACTGGCGGAGGATTTAATCGCTTTGATAAGGCAACTGGGAAATTTCACGCTTATCGCCAACAAGATGGATTAGCCAATGATATTATTTACAGTATTTTAGAGGACAAACAAGGTCATTTATGGATGGCTTCCAATCAAGGACTTTCCCATTTTGAACCTAAAACTGAGCAGTTTAGAAATTACGATATATTGGATGGTTTGCAAAGTAACGAATTCAATTATGCCGCTTATAAAAGTCCTACTGGCGAATTATTTTTTGGTGGAATCAACGGTTTTAATAGTTTTTATTATGGAGAAGTTAAGAATAATCCTTATATTCCGCCGATTGCCATTACAAATTTTCAATTATTTAATCAAACTGTTAGTTTTGGAACAGATTCACCTTTGCAACAAGCAATTAATCAAACTCAAAAAATTACCCTTTCTTATAAACAAACTTTCTTTTCTTTTCAATTTGCTGCCTTGAATTTTATTAAACCTACTAAAAATAGATATGCTTATCAATTAGAAGGTTTAGATGAGAACTGGAATCAGGTTGGAGATCGCCGTTATGCGCATTATACTAATGTTTCGCACGGTAATTATATTTTTAAAGTCAAAGGTAGTAATAATGATGGTATTTGGAATGAGCTAGGAACTAGCATTCAAATTACCATTTTGCCACCACCTTGGAAAACTTGGTGGGCATATACGCTATATGTTTTAACTCTTTTAACAATTATTGCGAGTTATATTTGGAAGCAAAAACTCAAATTAGCTGCAAAACAAAGGGAATTAGAACAAGAACGAGAAATTGCTACCCAATTAAAAGAAATGGATCGGCTTAAAGATGAATTTTTAGCCAATACTTCCCATGAATTACGCACGCCCCTAAATGGTATTATTGGTATTGCCGAATCTTTGGTTGATGGAGCTACTGGCGAATTAAGTATTGAAACCAATAAAAATTTAACCATGATTGTTTCCAGTGGTCGCCGTTTACTTAACTTGGTCAATGATATTTTAGACTTTGCCAAATTGCAAAAGAAGGAATTTGATTTACAGCTTAAAGCAGTTGATATAAAAATGGTTAGCGAAATTGTGCTTAATTTAACTCAACCCTTAATTGCCAACAAGCCAGTCCAACTACATAATGCAATGGAAACTAATTTACCATTGGTTCATGCAGATGAAAATCGGTTGCAACAAATTTTATATAATCTAGTTGGTAACGCAATTAAATTTACTGAAAAAGGTACAATTACTCTATCGACTAAAATTCTTAATATAAAATCTGAAACTTATGTAGATTCACAACAAAGTGTTGCCATTACCGTTTCCGACACTGGTATTGGTATTCCTGAAAATAAATTGGATAGTATTTTTGAAGCTTTTGAACAGGCGGATGGTTCTACGGCTCGAGTTTATGGTGGCACTGGATTAGGACTTGCTGTTACTCAACAATTAGTGCAATTACATAATGGGCAAATATCGGTTAATTCAAAAGTAGGAATTGGCTCGGATTTTACCTTTACTTTACCTATTTTATCAGGCGAATCAATCCCAACAGAAAATATAGCAACTGAATTTAAATCTCCTTTATCAAAAGTTAGAAATGAGGAAGTTGCAGATATTGTGCCTTTGCCAGAAATAGAATCTAAAATTGAACCAGTTTTAATGCTAACAGGGGAATTTAACTTATTAATTGTTGACGATGAAGCGGTCAATCGGCAAGTATTAATTAACCATTTATCTTCACAAAATTATACTATTCACCAAGCTGCTTCGGGAATGGAAGCACTTAAATTACTTGATAATGGTTATCAGCCAGATTTAATCGTATTGGATATTATGATGCCACATTTAAGTGGCTATGAAGTAACTCGTCATATTCGTGAAACTCAAACTGCGGAACAATTGCCAATTATATTATTAACTGCTAAAACTCAAATGGCTGATTTAGTTATGGGTTTTGAAAGCGGTGCTAACGATTATTTAACCAAACCGATTTCTAAAGATGAATTATTGGCACGTCTTAAAACCCATTTAAATGTACAACAGCTTAAAAAAGAACGTTTGGAAGCTGAAAAGAAATATCGGAATATTTTTGAAAATGCGATTGAAGGAATATTTCAATATAATAAAGCTGGGCAATATTTAAGCGTCAATCCAGCGTTTATTCAAATTTTTGGTTATAATTCTGTTGAATCTATATATCAGCAAGATAATGTTAAACAACAATGTCATATCAAGCTAGAAAAATATCAACAATTAATGGTGTTATTAAAACGACAAAATCATGTCAAAAATTTCAGGTATCAAGCTCGTCGGCAGGATGGAAAAATAATTTGGGTACGGGAAACAGTTCATGCAGTTCGAAATAATGAAGGCGAATTATTGCATTATGAAGGGATGTTGGAAGATATTACTGAACACAAGCGGGCTGAAGATAAACTAAGATATGATGCAACCCATGACCAATTAACTGGTTTATTAAACCGAAATGCCTTTACCAATCATATTGATAATATTTTGGGAAATAAAAGTCAGTTTGAAATTCCGTTTGCAGTGTTATACATGGATTTAGATCGGTTTAAAATTGTCAATGACAGCATGGGGCATTTAGTTGGAGATTTGCTATTAAAAGAGGTCGCTCATCGCCTCAGTCAAGTTATTGAAGGTCATTTTATGGTTGCCCGTTTTGGTGGTGATGAATTTGCGGTTATATTGGAAGATATTAGAAACTTAAATGAATTAAAACAATATGCTAAACAGGTATTAAAACAGCTAAGTTTGCCTTATACATTAAATAATGAAACCTTTAATTCCACCGCTAGTTTAGGTATTGCGTTGACACATTCTAAATATACTAAAGCCGATGAAATATTACGTGATGCTGATACTGCCATGTATGAAGCTAAAAAGCAGGGCGGGAACAATTATGTGATTTTTCAAGCAGGAATGCATACTCATATTCTAGATGTGATGCGGATGGAGCGAGATTTACACAAGGCTTTAGAACAAGATGAATTTCAACTATATTATCAACCGATTGTATCATTAGAAACTTATGAAACCGTGAGTTTAGAAGCATTAATACGTTGGCAACATCCTGAAAAAGGTTTAATTAGTCCAGAAATATTTATTCCATTAGCGGAAGAAACTGGATTAATCGCCGATTTGGGTTTATGGATATTTAAAACCGCTTGTCAACAATTAGAACGTTGGCAAAAACAATTTCCCCATCATCGAAATTTAGGTATGAATATTAATGTGTCGCCGATTCAATTACAGCAAGAATGTTTTGTTGAGCATATTCATGATATTATTCAGCAGTTTGATATTTTACCTCCAACCTGTCGAGTTGAAATTACCGAAGGCATGATGCTACAAGACCCTGAAGAAAGTTTGGCAATTTTTAACCAAATAAAAGAAATTGGGATGTTGCTTTATATTGATGATTTTGGGACTGGTTATTCTTCATTAAGTTACTTGCAACAATTCCCAATAGATGCTTTGAAAATAGATAAAAGTTTTATTGATAATATTGATGAAACACTTCAATCAAGACGAGTAGTAAACGCAATTATTGCTCTAGGTCATGCTTTTGACTTGAGAATTGTTGCCGAAGGAGTGGAAACTCAATTACAAATTGATTATTTAAAAGCAGCCCAATGTAATCACATACAAGGTTATTTCTTTTCAAAACCGAAAAATGCTCAAGAAATAGAAGCTTTTCTCAAAATTAAAAAACATTAAACAGGCTTTAGTCAGGACTAATTCATTGACATAATAGTTGGGTTATGTTTTGCTAACCCAAGCTACTACTCAATTTATTTTATTTGCACAATTCCTAATTATTCATTAGTATCTTTAGTAATTTTATCTTTATCTCGACGATGTTTATCTATTATTTGCTTCACTTTATAAGCTCGGGGAATTCCATCAATACTTATTTCAGCATCGGAACTAGCAGCACTAGATACTTCAATATGACCAGTTCCCAAAATTCGTTGCAAAAAACTTTGGTTAATTTGAACGCTTCGAATATCTGATAAAAAAACTTCCCTGATATTTCTCGATAAAATACCTGATTTAAAAGTTACCCTTTCATTAGTAACCAGCAATCTCATATTAATAACTTTCAACCACCAAAAAGTAAGCACCAGCATTCCAATGCTTCCCATTATAATAGTAATAACGGATAAAACTAGAATAATATTATCATTTGGTTCATTATTGCCGAAAATAACTATAAATAAACCAATTGTTGCAGCTACGATTGATAATAGCGAAAAAATAAACAAAAAAGGTCGGTTACGAATCATTGAAGGATTAGAACTGTATAAAAGTTCCTCCTCATCCCTTATCGTTATCCCATTATGACTCATTTATTTTATCTCCTTTTGAAATATATATTTAGGTTGAATTTATTCAAAATTTAAATATGAATTATACTAAATTACTTGAAATATTGAACAAGTTTATTTGCCGATATTTTATTATCAATAATTAATTCTCAATTAAATCAATATTTTATACGTTAATTATTTCCAATCAGCACTAATAAAAAAATCTATGCCTAATAAAATTGCTATTATCATTCTTAATTGGAAAGGCTGGCACGATACTATTGCTTGTTTGGATTCTTTAAAGCAATTAGTTTGCCCTAAACCAGTATCAATTATTGTTTGCGATAATAATTCTCAAGATAATTCTTACCATTCCATTTTAAATTGGGCGGCTAAAAATTATACGCCATCAGCAATAGGACTTTTTTTTTATAATGAGCAATTTTTATATCAAAATAATCAGCAAAAAACTGTATTAACTCAATTCTCATTTTTTCCATTTATTTTTATTCAAATTGAACGCAATTTAGGTTTTGCAGGTGGCAATAATGTAGGTATTCAATATATATTAAATACGCAACAATATCAATATATATGGGTATTAAATAACGATACGGTGGTTGATTCATACGCATTAATTCACTTATACCAATCTGCATTTCAACATCCACAAGCCGCAATAATCGGCAGCACTATTATTGATTTTCAAAATCCCGATAGAATACAATGTGCTGGTGGTTGCCAATATTCCCCGTTATTTAGCACTTTTAATTATGTTTTAGCTGGAAAAAGTTTAAATTCAGTTATGCAATATAATAAACAGATTAATTTGGATTATATTTATGGTGCTTCCATGTTTTTGCGAATAGATGTTATAAAGAAAGTTGGATTATTAAATGAAGAATATTTTTTATTTTATGAAGAATTGGATTATGCGCAACGTGTTAAACAGCATGGTTATAAAATTGCGTGGTGCAAAAATAGTTTAGTTTATCACCAAGGCAGTGCTAGTATTGGCAATGTTCAAACCGCAAGTCGTGAACAATTGGCACGGGCTAATTATTATGAAACTTTAAGTACTTTAAAATATACAGCTAATTTTTATCCTTATTTATTAGCTTTTGTTATGATATTTCGCTTTTTGGGCAAATCGTTTTTTTTATTGTTACGAAGAGAATTTTATTTATTTATACCTTTGTGCAAAGCCTATCAAGATTTCATTAAGTCTTGTTTTATAAAAAATAGTTAAATAGAATAATTTTTTGGAGTCTAAAGCTTCGATATTTCAAACAAACAAATTTTTTTATACTATATAATATAAACTTATATATTTTTCAACATAAATTTTAGTAAATTACACAAATAAAATATGATAAATGCAACAAACAAGGTAGTATTGGCTTATTCTGGTGGTTTAGATACCTCCATTATTTTAAAGTGGTTACAAGATGAATATCATTGCGAAGTGGTTACTTTTACCGCTGATATTGGTCAAAATGAAGAATTGGAACCAGCTCGTATTAAAGCCGAAAAATTTGGCATTAAAGAGATTTTTATTGAGGATTTGCGTGAAGAGTTTGTTCGTGAATATGTATTTCCTATGTTTCGGGCGAATGCTATTTATGAAGGTGAATATTTATTGGGAACTTCAATCGCTCGTCCTTTAATTGCGAAGCGTTTGGTTAAAATTGCCGAGCAAGTGGGGGCAAATACTATTTCACATGGTGCAACTGGAAAGGGTAATGACCAAGTCCGTTTTGAATTAGGAGCTTATGCACTGAATCCAGATATTAAAATTATTGCACCTTGGCGGGAATGGGATTTAACTTCTCGAAAAAAATTGGTGGATTATGCGCAAAAACATGGCATTCCAATAGAAATGAAGCGTGGTCAAGAATCGCCTTATTCGATGGATGCGAATTTATTGCATATTTCTTATGAAGGTGGAGTGCTTGAAGACCCTTGGGCAAAAGCGGAAGAGGATATGTGGCGTTGGACGGTTTCACCAGAAGCAGCCCCTGATAAATCCACAATGTTGGAATTAATTTTTAAACAAGGCGATATTGTTGCTATAGATGGACAGGTTATGACTCCAGCGGAAGTTTTGGCTTATTTGAACAAAATTGCGGGGGAAAATGGTGTTGGGCGTTTGGATATAGTGGAAAATCGTTATGTTGGGATGAAATCTCGTGGTTGTTATGAAACTCCAGGCGGAACGGTTATGTTGAAGGCGCATCGGGCGATTGAATCTCTGACTTTGGACCGCGAAGTGGCTCATCTTAAAGATGAAATTATGCCTCGTTATACAACTTTGATTTACAATGGTTATTGGTGGAGTCCTGAACGTAAATTGTTGCAACAGATGATAGACGCTTCTCAAGTTAATGTTAGTGGAAAAGTGTTGATTAAATTGTATAAAGGTAATGTGATAATTGTTGGTCGTGCTTCTGAAAATAGTTTATTTGATACCAAAATTGTTACTTTTGAGGA
>JAGLFE010000216.1 GCA_023144675.1 Thiomargarita sp.
CTACCTATTTTAGGACTACCCAAAACTTAAATTGAAGACTTGACAGTTTTGATATAAACTTTAGGTGGTAATTTAATTCTCAGTTTCTTAAATATAATTTAAAAAAGTTAAACTACTATTTTCCCCATTTATAACTTTTTCCAGGAAAAATCCAATTAAGAAAAGGCACAATTAGGGCAAAAAATGTTAATGACCAAAATACACCATTAGTTCGATATAACCAAAAATAAATAAATCCCGCACCGCAAGCTAATAAAAAGGCAAATATAATACGTCCTATTCTGGATTCAGGCGTTGTTTTAGGATCAGAAATCATAAAAAAGCTAAATAATAATAACGCACCACTTTCCAATTGATGCAAAGGAATAGTTAAAGAATCGCCTAGCCACAAAGCTCGCCCAAATAATATAGCACTATAAAATAGCAAAAAAGCTATACTAACATCACTACGAGCCGCTTTATTAATAACTAATCCACCTAAGCAGGCAATTAAAAAACCAAATATAGCAGTGCTGCCCCATTGTCCTGCCGAAATCCACACTTGATCGGTTATAATCAACATGGCAACTAAACCAAAACAACTTGGGTTAAAAATATGTCTATAATTCCAACGCAGTAGAAATTTGCTTAAAATGGTAATGATAGCAGCTAAAACGGCAAATAAAATAATATTAGTTCTCAACAATAAGCATAGAGATAGGGCAGAAGATAAAGGACTTCTTATGTCAAAAACAGGTATTTTAAAAAAACGAACACAAATAAATTGAGTAGTTAAAGCGGTGGTAATAATAACCAAAACTTGTGATATACTAATATCAAAATTTAAGAATAAAAAACCATAAATTAGAAGAATTGATTGGATTGCGATTTGGTAATGCCGTGGATCAGTTTGCCAAATTCGAGAAAATATAGATTGAAGAAACATAAAATAATCCAAATTAAACTGTATAATATTTTTTTATTAAATTAGCAAAACTTTTAATAAATAAAGGTTTTTTTTGTAAAATTCATCCTTAATTCAGGTATAACCTTTACATATTTATAATATCTTTGAGACAAAAAATTATGAGACCTAATATTCATCCTAATTATTCTAATATTACAGTAACTTGTAGCTGTGGAAATGTTTTTCAAACTAAATCAACATTAGGCAAAGAAGCATTACAAATTGAAGTTTGTTCTGCTTGTCATCCATTTTACACGGGTAAACAAAAAATTATGGATACTGCTGGACGTATAGATAAATTCCGTAAACGTTATGGTAGTGATAAAAGTGCAAGCCAGTAAATAGAATAGATAGATTTGATAGTTCTCTAAGGTTTGTCAATTTTTTGATAAATCATAAGAAGTTTTAGTAATCAAAAGTTGGTTAATATATTATTAATATTCTTTAATAAAGATAATAGTATGATTTAATTTAAAATAATTATTTTCTTAAATGAAGAATGTTAATATATTGAATTATAATGATTTTTGCCTAGTATATCACATCAATGTTATTAGATTTATAAATCTCACTATATTATTTTATCTAAGATAATTAAATACTTATTAAAATTTAACCTATCGCATGATAATCCTATTCACTTGACGCTGAAATTTAACTATGAAATATTTTATTACTTTTTTATTATTCTTCTTCACCATAACTGTTCATAGTGAAGAATTAATAACGGTTAGAATTAAAACAAATTTAGGCGCAATTACATTAAAACTTAACGCTAAAAAAGCTCCTAAAACAGTTGAAAATTTTCTGCGTTATGCAGAAGAAGGCTTTTATGAAAATACTATTTTTCATCGTGTTATTAAAAACTATATTATTCAAGGAGGAGGTTATACCACAGATTATAAAAAGAAAATTCCTAGCTATGATTCTATCCCGAATGAAAGCAATAATGGCTTAAAAAATATAAGAGGTACTATTTCTATGGCACGTAGTAGTATTGACCCTGAGTCGGCAACTACTCAATTTTTTATTAACATTAAAGATAATTCCTTTCTTGATTATCAAGCCTCCATGTATTCCGAATGGGGATATACAGTTTTTGGTTATGTGATAGGAGGTATGAATATTGTTGATGAAATTCAAAATATGGAAACGATTGCAGCTGGCTCATTTAAGAAAAATGTTCCAAAAAAATTAATAGTTATTAAACAAATTACAATTGTTAAAGATATTGTTAAAAAAACATTGCCAAAAGAGACAATTTTAGTAAAAGAAACC
>JAGLFE010000217.1 GCA_023144675.1 Thiomargarita sp.
TTTTAACTTTCACATTTAAAGTTTAATTGGTAGATAGTTACGAAAAATTAACTATTTGCGTAACTTCAGTTGTTGAAAAGCAATTTGTATTTCTAAACCACCGCCATCGGTTGCATTAATTACCTCTAATTTTAAATGATGCAACTCTGCGATACGTTTCACAATGGATAAACCTAAACCACTGCCCTGAATATTTTGGTGTTCGCCCCGATAAAATCGTTCAAAAATATGCTCCAGTTGAGCAGTTGAAATACCTTTGCCAGTATCTATAATTCTAGTGGTTAATTTTTTGGCTTGAAAATTGTCTAAATAAATAGTGATTTTTCCACCTTTCGGAGTATAACGAATGGAATTATCAAGCAAGTTACGATACATCAAATACAGCATATCTTGATTAGCTAAAACAATATAATCTACGGCATTCTGCTTTAAACCTAAATCAATATCTTTTTCTATGGCTAACTGAATAAAATCTGTAATTAATTGAGTCATTAATTCATACATATTTATTTTAGTAACCGTAATATTTCGTGCCGCATCCATACGAGCTAAATTTAATAACTGATTTACTAAATGCGTTGCTTGATCAACTCCAATTAAAATTTGCTGCAAAGCCTGTTGATTTTGGGCAATATTTGTAGTACGTTGTGCCACTTGAGCTTGTATTTTCAAACCAGCTAATGGAGTACGCAATTCGTGGGCTGCATCGGCAGTAAAACGATGTTCATTTTCAAAAGCTCGAGTCAAGCGACTAAATAAACTATTTAATTCGTTGATTAATATTTTGATTTCTAGCGGAATTTTATCCATTTTTAAAGCTTGCAACTGATTTGGTGTTCTAGCTGCAATTTCACTAGCCACTTTTTGTAGCGGTTTAAAACTATTTCCCACAATAAACCAAACGAAAATAAGTAATATCAGTAAACCAATAATTAAAATCGTCAAAGTTCCCCAAACAATTTTAGTAATCAATTCATTTCGGATGTCATAACGTTCGCCGGTTTGTACAAAAAATGTATCAGTTTGCAAAGTAAAAACTCGCCATAAATAGTATTCACCTTGATAATCATTAAATCCAAAGCTGCCTTGTTGCGGCATGGGAAATAAAACGGTGCTAGTAGAACGAATTAAAATATGCCCATCATGGTTGGCACGTACTAAAAAAGCCAATTTATGCTCGTATTTATGCCCTGCTAAATTTTCCTCCAACTCAATCCATTCTTCTTTACCTTGCTCATATTCAGTCATTTCATGCTTAATTAAAGCCATTAATATTCTTGCATTTTGGGCTAAATTGGCATCAAATAATTCTTCTACTTCATGTTGAGTTCCATAATAAACTTGATAGGTAACAAAACTCCATAATATTACAATCAGGCTAATTAACCATAATAATAAACGTTTGCGGATTGAAAAATTCATTAAATTTGATGATAAAACCGTTGTTTTATTTGACAGTTTCAACTTGAATGCAATTACTTAAAAGAATAAGTGAAAAAAGTGATGGGAGATATAGTAATATTCTTATATTACCATACTATTTTAAACTTTAACTAATTGATTTACTTGCAATAAAGTTATTATTATGGTACTTCTTTACAAGAATATCACTATATTTAATTATTTAATTGGTAGGTTCTATTATAAAATCAGCTTGAATAGAGTGTTTATCAAATGTCAAATAGGTTTTTATTCGGATGTAT
>JAGLFE010000218.1 GCA_023144675.1 Thiomargarita sp.
CCAGTTCAGGAATTAACTAAAGTGTGGACACCTTATTATCAAAGTGAAAAATATTTTACTGGTGAAGTTAAAGGCATGGGACTTGGTTTATCAATGGTTGCAGAATTAGTTTGGAGTAGTGGAGGCACTTGCCAATTATATAATCGTAAAAATCAATCAGGAATTAAGATAGAAATCATTTTACCATTAAAAGAAAAATCGTAACTTTAGGATGAACATAATAAAAAAACCCGCACCATTTAAACAATAGTGTGGGTTTTTGTTGTGTAAATAAGCCAATCTTTATAATTTTCAATTCTTAAATAATAATTAAAAATAACTATTTACCAAGAAATACATATAAAATGTAGTGCGGAGGAACAAAGCGCATCAATCATGTTAAAATTTTTCGCATTTGAAGCTTTAATTGGTAGATAGTTACGATTAAAATAGGAAACATAATGTCAATCCATCTAGCTCATCGACAAGCCGGTTATAATTTTCTCAAAGGAGCTGGTTTAGAAATTGGTGCTTTTCATCAGCCCGCCACGATTCCAAAACATTGCACCATTGAATATTGTGATGCACATAGCAAGGAAGAAGCGAGCCAACTTTTTCCAGAATTGCATATAGACGATTTAGTAACAGTAGATTATATTTGTGATTTGGATAAACAAAGCTTGTCTATATTTGAAGCTGAACGTTTTGATTTTGTAATATTCAATCATGTCATTGAACATATAGCTAATCCAATAAAAGTAATAGCAGAATTATTTAGAATTATTAAAGTTGGGGGACATATTGTTATTTCAGCTCCAGATAAAGACTTTACTTTTGATAAAAAACGCACTTTGACTTCTTTTCAACATTTGCGTACCGAATATGAAAATAATATAGATTTTGTTACTGATGAACATTATATAGATTTTTTAAAAGCAGCACATCCTGGTGTCTTTAAACAAAATGCCAGCAATTTGCCAATTCATATCAACAATGTTAGAAAACGGCGGGAACATGCCCATGTTTGGGATTCTAAAACCTTTGATGAATTTATAATAACTACTTTGGAATTATTGCACATAAAAGCTGAAAATTTGTTATTAAGTTTAGCTAATGATAATAAATCTGAATATTTTTCAGTGTGGAAAAAGCATTAATTTTTAAGTTCTTTAACATAATACTTAAAACAATATGGATATACTGAATCAATATATTAAAAAATTACCTTCTTACCAAAATGCGCTTGATATTTTTAAAGAAGAATGGTCATCAAAATTACCACCACCCTATTCGGAATTAACAGCTGGTAACGCTTTATTATTTCAAGACCCAAGAATAGATTGGGCAATTCAACAATTGAATGGCGTTAAAGGTAATAAAATCCTTGAACTGGGACCACTTGAAGGTGGACATACTTATATGCTTGAAAATAGTGGTGCAAATTCAATACTTGCTATCGAATCTAATACTCGCTCCTATTTAAAGTGTTTAATTACTAAAGAAATACTTAATTTGAAACAAGCACATTTCCAATTAGGTGATTTTATACATTATCTAAAACATACGCAAGAATATTATGATGTATGTATTGCCAGCGGTGTTCTTTATCACATGAAACAGCCAGCGGAACTCATTCATTTAATCTCAAAAGTTAGTCGTAAAGTGGTGATATGGACTCATTATTATGACCAAAAATTGATTAAAAACAATCCTAATATTAAAGCTGATAAATTTTCTGCCGATTTGGAAGTAGAATATGAGGGATTTAAACATATTGTCCATAAACAAAATTACCAAGATGCGCTGGGTTGGGCGGGTTTTTGTGGTGGTGGTGAAAATTTTAGTATGTGGTTGTCAAGACAAGATATTTTATCGTGTTTAAATTATTTTGGTTTTAATGAATTGCGATTTGAATTTGAGCAAGCCGATCATCCTAATGGACCCTCTTTTTGTTTGGTAGGCGTAAAATCTGATGGCTAATGAAAAAAGTATAATTAAAATTCTTGATATTTTATGTTCAAAATCATAGGCTGGGCAGAATGCAAGAAAAATTAATATTTTTACATATTCCTAAAACTGCTGGAACTTCTTTACGTCATATAATTGAACAAGAATATCCCGATAAAAAATGTTTGCAACTATATAATCCTCCTTATCGAAGAAAAGAGATAGAAAAAATTAGAAATGAGGTTGATGTAGCTGAAGTTTTATATGGTCATATCCCTTTTGGTATTCATAAGCATTTAGGAAATAAGGGAAAATATATTGTTTTTTTAAGAAATCCGATTGCAAGAGTTATATCTTTTTATAATCATCATGCTCGCCAACCAAATATGCCTTTCTACGAAAAAATTCAGAAAGGAATGTCCTTACTAGATTTAATTGAAAGTAATATCAGTAAAGAAACTAATAATCATATGACCCGTATTATTGCGTCTTGTGGATATTCAAGGATATTAAACGATGATTCGGTACTACAACAGGCATTAGAAAATATTAAACAATATTTTTTCTTTGTTGGTTTAACTGAAAATTTGGCAGAATCAGTAGATTTTTTAGGTAAAGAACTTAGATGGAAACATTCATATAATATCCCTTATGTAAATGTTGATCCAAGTGAAAAACCTCATAAAATTGATGAACAAACATTAACTGCTTTAAAAAAATACAATCGTCTTGATATATTGCTTTATGAATATATTATCAAGCTTAAAAATAGTTATTATTTTTAATAATATTAAGATGAAAAATAAGCACCGAACTACATCTGAAATTTAGTATTATAACTGGTTAATATTCTAACTTTAATATCAAACATATTTTAATTATTAATAATATTTAAATTTAGAAATAACTAAAAAATTTACTAATTGATTTAGGTTAATAATTTCTACTGGACAAAATTAGCTTAATTTAGTAATGAAAAAACTTTTATGTTATTATAATTTAATAATTTTTTATAGAAAAAAAACACTAAAAATTTGATATTTTATAATTAAAATTTTTATTTAAAAAAGTAATTAGTTATTGAATTGATTGACGTGATCATTTCTCAAAAGAATTTTAGCAATCATCTCACTTGACTATAACATTGCTTACATGGATAACGAATAATGGTAACAATTGAAATAGATGGCAAACCCTATCAAGCCAAAAATGGTCAGATGCTTATTGAAGTAGCAGATGCAAATGGGATCACTATCCCTCGATTCTGTTACCACAAAAAATTATCAGTTTCTGCTAACTGTCGGATGTGTTTAGTAGAAGTTGAAAAAG
>JAGLFE010000219.1 GCA_023144675.1 Thiomargarita sp.
TTTATAGCACAACTCAGGAGGTTAGTATGTTATTAACATCACTTAAACAAGAACGACAAACAATTTACCAAAATGGGTTAATTAAAGGTAATAACCAAGGATTTAATAAAGGTATTAGTCAAGGCATTACCCAAGGTATTACTCAAGGCATTACTCAAGGTATTACCCAAGGTCAAAGAGAGGAAAAATACAACACGGCAAAAATATTATTACTTAAAGGTATGGATATTCCTTTTATTTCTGAAGTTACTCAATTATCTGAGCAAGAAATTTTACAATTGAAAACTAACCAAAAGAAGCAATAAAATTTTTAGCGTTGTTTAATAAAAAATTTGTGGTAGAATATGAATTTGCTTAATAACGCATACTTAAATTGTTTAATGGAAAAAAAAGATGGCAAAAAAAATAGATAAACAGGCTAAAAAAGTCTATCGATTTGGTTTATATGGGCTTTCCGCTTCAGGTAAGACTTGTATGTTGGCAGCACTAGCAATGCCACGTTATCCGCATCCATCAGGATATAGTTGTACTTGGCAACCAGTAAGTGCAGATAAGAAGGCAGGAGAAGAAGTTGCTAAAAATTGGGAATATAGTAAAGAATGGATGGAAAAATCCATTGAGAGATTATCGCAACGAGATGTGCCTGAACCTAACCCAACTGGTGAAGAACAATTTATTTTTCAATATGATTTTACTGGTGATAATCATCAAACTTTTTGCATTGAGTTAATTGATTATTCTGGAGAACTAATTAATCCAGCAATTAGTAGCAGTGAATTAGCTAAGGATTTACGTACTCGATTTATTGAAATGGATGGAATTTTAGTGCTGGCTGAAGCTCCTTATTGGGATAAATTAGGGCATCAAGAAAATTCTGAAAAAAGTCGTGATGGAGAAATCCATGTAGATTTATATCAACTTCGTCAGGCTTTTAGTTTATTACGTGGGGAAAAACAAGAAGGCGCGTCTTTAGATACACCTGTTGCTTTAATTGTTAATAAATGGGATAGATATAGCACTATAGATTATAATAATCCTAATCAAGAACAGGAAAAACTAGAAAAATTTCTCCATGATAAAATAAAACAACCACCGCATAAAGGTCTTTATGATGTTTTACATTCTTCTATTACTGAAGGTAATTTTAAGACATTTCCAGCTAGTGCTTTAGGTAATAATGAGTTTATTCGACTTGAGAATGGCGATGTTGTTGAACGAATTAAGCAGGTTAAACCATTAAAAACTTTTGGTTTGGAAAATGCTTTTATTTGGCTTGCTGAACAGCGTAATGCAATTGATTTACAACATTATCAAGTAACTGCGACTAAAAATTTGGATACGTGTAAAAAAACTGGTTTAGAACTTTTAAATCGTTTTCCCGCAAAGTCAGAATTAGCTAAACAAGTTGAAAAAACTTTAGGACAATGTCGAATCAGAGAATTGGCTTGGTGGGTGGCTATAATTATATTTATTCCAATATTGTGGTTTGGTGCTGAAACTACCATGGATAGCTTCAATTATCGTAAACATCAAGCGGCGATTGATAAC
>JAGLFE010000022.1 GCA_023144675.1 Thiomargarita sp.
TTTACCTAATTCTTTGGCTATTTTGTCGATTAATCGATCTGTTTTTTCAAATCTTTCGGTAGTTTCTTTAGCTCTTTCGTCAGCTTCTTTAGCCATTTTGTCGATTAATCGATCTGTTTTTTCAAATCTTTCGGTAGTTTCTTTAGCTCTTTCGGTAGTTTCTTTAGCCATTTTGTCAATTAATCGATCTGTTTTTTCAAATCTTTCGTCAGCTTCTTTAGCCATTTTGTCAATTAATCGATCTGTTTTTTCAAACTTTTTGTCAATTTCTTTAGCTCTTTTATCGGAGGAAATATTCATTTCAGCTTGTGAAACGGCTAAACCAGCTACAAGTTCTTTTAGTTCATTATCAGTCATTATATTTACCTTAGTCCTAATCTTCCTAAAAAACTTCAAGCTCATTTTGAACATATATCTGGAAATGAAGAATCTCCTGCAACCCCTGAGGACGTGGATATTCCGCTTGCTATACTAGATGGTAATGGTTGGACTTGGACATTTTTCACTCGCAAGGAAATTATTGAAATGGTTCCGATAGTAAGAGATTCCCTCCTTAAAAAAATGTCTGATGAACCTGATTTACTCGAAGATTGGGAGAAACTTTTAACCGCCTATAAAGACCAAGAATATGATTGGTTGGTATTCATTTACCCGTTTGGTTGATTTCGTGTAGGTTGGAGTGGGTTTACAAATTCCAACAATGAATGTTGATTAAATAAAGGCTGGGATACCAAATTGTTAAATTTTATTCCAAAATTATTGCCAACAACCTTTATATTGAACTAATGTTCTCAAATATAAACTACTACTTTAGCCGACCCTTTTCCAACGCATTTCAGAACCGCATAAATGTTGTTTTACCAATGTTTTGCAAGATATTATATTACAAAATATGAGTTAATTCTTTCAAGTCTTTAACAGTTGCCTCTAAAATATGTTTAATATTCTGTGGATAAGATTTTGTTGCCTCTGGTAACCAACATATATCCAAAAGCGCATTTCGTTGCATTAAATCTTGGCGATTAAAACAACGCCAATAACCTTTTTCTCCCTCATCATGTCGCTTATCTTTTCCATTTGGATCATTACCATACACGGCTTCAAATGATTTTAAAAATTCTCGGGTAAAAGTGGCATATTTCCCAAAAATAGGTGTATTAGTTCTTAAATCATAAAACCAAACGTCATTAGTAATTTTTTTCTTATTTATAGGTTTTTGCAGAAAAATAAGATGGGCTAAAATTTTATGCGGGTAGAAAATTCCATGAGGTAAACGCAATACCGTATGAACAATACAATTATTTAATAAAGCTTGCCCCGAACCAGTTAAACTCAACATTGCATCAGGAATTATAATCGCCGCTCTTCCACCAAGCTTCAAACTTTTCACTATATATTCCACTAAAGCTGATACCATATCTATTTGAAAATAAGGATTAATTAATGTGCTCAATACTAAATCCGCTTCAATAATAGGCAAGTCAGATAATAAATCATTTCTGCGACTAATCGGTAACGGTTGCAAATAATCTATATCATACAAAATACAATTCATTAATCCAAAACGCTGTTGCATCAAATCAGATTCTAAAGCAACAATGCTAGGTTTTTTATCTGTTGAATCTTCATTAATTACTTGCAGATATTGGTCAACACTAACCACAAAATGCGCCATACTAGCACAGGGGTCATAAATTATTTCCCCAATTTGCGGTTGAGTTAATACTGTCATCATATCAACTAAAGAACTAGGAATAGTATATAAATATGGTTCATTCAACTGAATACTTTTCTTGATAACTTGTTGATAAATTTCTCTTAACGCATCAATTGACATTTTATCGGTTAATATTAGTATATTGATGATATAATTTAATTGTTCTATATTTTTTAAATTAGTTTGGGAATTATGATATAAACCTGCAATCATTGGATGTTGATGCCGTGCTAAAGCACTTAAAATTTTTTGATAATATTGATAACGTTCTGATTTTGGTTTATTAATTAAAGTGTTCCAATTCAATTTTTGTGGAATTTCATCTTTCAAATTTAATAAGCTGACGATTTTGATAAATAATAGCCACGTTAAATCGGTTAAATAAGCATGAATAGCTATATTTTCAGCCAATAAAAACTGAGCAAGTGTTACTAATTTTTGTGTGATATTTATCATGTATGAATATAAAACTACAATTATTAAATAAATTTTTAATGGAGATTAATTAATGATTACTGTAAAAGATTTGATGTGTAGTGAGTTGCATACATTGCGACCAAAAGATACTATACATAAAGCTAAACAATTAATGTTGGATAAACAAATACGTCATATACCTATTTTAGATGAAGATAATCATTTTTTAGGTTTAGTAACTAAACGTGATATTTTAGCCGTTTCTATTTCAATTTTAGCTGATATTGATATATCAGAACGTGATGAATTAGAAGAAGGCATTCCAGTTTGTGAAATTATGACTACCGATGTCATTATTGTTAAAGAAGATACGCCATTAGGTGAAGCAGCTCGTTCTTTGCTGAAACAAAAATTTGGCTGTTTACCAGTTCTTCAAGATGATATTTTAATTGGTATTTTAACTGAAGCTGATTTTGTTAAATTAGCAGTTTATTTGTTAGAAAAACTGGAACAATTTGAAAAATATAAATCTTTATAACATAAAAAAACCTTATTAACTTACTCAAGCATTGAATCTGAATATTAATGCCCTTATTTACTTAGCTTTAGTATATATTGTAGTTTAAAATAATTTATTATAACGAAAAAATAAGCTATTTCTAAATATTTATAGTTTAATTTTTACCAAAGCCTTGCAGGAAGATAAATATGTCAGATAAACAGCAAATTGAAGATGTATTAAAACAATATATTGACCCTTATTTACAAACAGACCTTATTTCAACTAAAGTAGTTAAAGATATTAAAATTGAAAATGATACTGTAAATATTAATCTTACATTTGGTTTTCCAATTGATGGGTATAAAGATAAACTTATTGATCAGTTGAAAGCAAAAGTAGCTGTTTTAGAAGGAATTAGTGCGGTTAATATCAAGGTTGAACATAATATTATTGCTCATGCAGTGCAAAAAGGTGTAGAACCAATTAAAGGGGTTAAAAATATAATTGCAGTGGCTTCAGGAAAAGGCGGAGTTGGAAAATCAACCACAGCAGTTAATTTAGCCTTAGCCCTTTCAGCAGAAGGAGCTAATGTTGGAATATTGGATGCTGATATTTATGGTCCTAGCCAACCTCACATGTTAGGTGCCCCAAAAAATAAACCTGAATCTAAGGACGGTAATTCTCTCGAACCAGTTGTCAGCCATAATTTACAATCAATGTCGATTGGTTTTCTAGTTGAAGAAAATACTCCGATGATTTGGCGTGGTCCAATGGTTACGCAAGCATTAGAACAGTTATTGAAAGATACTCGTTGGCATAATTTAGACTATTTAGTGATTGATTTACCCCCTGGCACTGGTGATACGCAATTAACTTTAGCTCAAAAAATTCCAGTTAGCGGTGCAGTTATTATTACTACTCCCCAAGATATTGCCTTAATTGATGCTCGTAAAGGCTTAAAAATGTTTGAAAAAGTTAATGTGCCAATACTTGGAGTAATTGAAAATATGAGTATTCACATTTGTAGTAAATGCGGACATGAAGAAGCTATTTTTGGTGAAGGTGGTGGTTTAAAAATGGCAGAGGAAACGGAAGTTGATTTTTTAGGGTCTTTACCTTTAGATATTAGTATCCGTAAAAATACTGATGAAGGTAAACCTTGTGTTGTTTCTGAGCCAGAAGGACGAATTGCGCAAATATATCGAGAAATTGCTAGACGGATTGCGGCAAAATTATCGTTGCAAGTTAAGAATTATACAACTAAATTTCCAACAATTAAGATTGTTAATAATTAAGTTTTTTTGACTATGAAGAAATTTTTTGTATCCAGTGGCAATAAGTTATTTTCCTGAATCTTCCAAGTGCTAACAATGCTAATATTGGAATAATAATTAATAAGTAATTTTTTGGTAGTCCTGAATAATGTAGTAATTTTTCAAAAAATTGTTAGGTATCAAATACATAACAAGTTTAGGACTACCAAATTTAGATACTAAATATTTACGTACCCTCTTTTAGACCAAAAAATAACTCTATTTTACCCAAAAATTTCTTATAAATAGCTTCTTGTTCAATTTCTACATTAATCTTAATATCCTGTTTAGCGGATTGAGTTGCCATTTGTCTTCTGGTGAGAACTTTACTAATTAATTCAGAAGCTTCAGGCTGTTTCGCTAATAACGGCTTAATATCGTCTTTGGTTAATTCATATAAATAAGTATCTACAATCGAAACCACAGTCGCAGTCCGGTCTTCACCTGTTAATAAAGCCATTTCTCCAAAGAAATTACCAGCACCTAAACGAGCAATTTCCTTAATATTACCCTCATTAGTTTTAATCCGAACTCCAACTACACCTTCCACAATGATAAATAAAGAATCTCCAACATTACCCTGTTGAACGATAACATCGCCTGGACCAAAACGATGACGACGAATCCGTTCACTCAGAAGATTTTTAGCTTCCTCTGAGAAGGGTTTGAAAATATCAACCTCATTTAACAGAGTAACTGGCTTGGTTGCTTCTTCACCACCGCGTTCCTTAATTCCTTTGAATAAATGCACTTCTTGGCGTTGAACTGCTGGAGCAATACCAGCACGATTAAGATGAAACCAAACTCGCATCCAAACATCTTCTAAAATAAAATATTTATTGGCATAATCATCTGCACAGAAAGCAATCCAATAAGTCGCCGCCCACTCATTAATTCCAGTCATAATTACCACTGGTTCGGGGTCATTTAGCACCTGATTCGCTGATAGCAATGCATCCTGTAAAATCTTTTTGACTCGAGCTGGGGGGTGCATTGGATGTACATAAACCGTTGGCCATAACCAGTAAACGTTGTTAGGATAGCAATAATTAAGTATTGGCGATTCAGAAGCTACACTATTAGGAATGCTTAATATGCACTGCTTTCTAGTTTTTAATCGGGTAGTACGCCAGGTAATATCAACGATTTCACCCTCCTCAAATTCACCAATTTTTACCCAATCGCCCAATCGGAAGGGCTTTTCTATATTAATGGCTATGCCTGAAAATATGTTGGAGATGTTGATTTGGATCGCCAAGCCGATTATCATAGCTATAACACCAGAGGTAGCTAAAATACTGGTTAGTTGTTGTTCATAAACAAAGGCAATAATGCCGATGAAGGCGAAGAAGTAAATTATAAAGGCTAGGAATAGTCGTACAATGTTAGGTATTTGCCGTTTAGTTTTTTCCTCGACTGGTATCCAAATGAAGTTTTCTGAAGCTGAATTGAGGAGGAAGGCTGGTATAATCCACCACATAATATCAAAGAATTTTATGACTACTTTAATGTTGTACATTTCTACATTTTCAGCCAGCCAATTTATTAAGGCTACTTCAGTTGCTAATAGCAAGATAAAAGCAATTATCGTTTGGAAGAACCAAAGCAGTTTTGAGATGCCTTTGATTTTTCGGGCGGCAAGTTTTAGTAGTAGAATACCGATGCTACTGATAATTAATAAGTAATAGGCGTATTGATAGGTGAGTTTCCCACGTAGGGTTAGTTCATTTTTTTTGATTTGGACATCGGTATTAAAGCGTGAGTATTCTACAGTTCCACCCTGTGCATTTAGGTATTCTGGATTACCCAAGGAATTTTTTTTAGCTGTGTCTTGGAAAAATCGTATTTGGTCGATTGACCAGCCAGTGGTTGGACTAAGTACTTGTCCTTTACGCATGCTTTCAAGTACAAAGCTGTGGTCGCCCATTCCAAGAATGTCAGTTACATAAATTAAGTTGTTTCTAGTTAAGGTTTTATGATGGAAATTGACACTTAATGTATGCTGTTTATAAGCAAAATAGTTGGAGAAAAAGTCGGCGCGAAAGTTTCCATTCACACGATATAATCGGTAACTCATTTGCTCAATTTCTTTTTCTTCAATCAGCTCAAATTTAAGCTCATCGGGGTCAACTGCATTAAGAAATTCAATATTTTGCGGGTTGAAATGATTGCCCGACCTAAACCAAATATGAAAGTCTAATTTAAAAGTTAGATCATCATCAATATTACCAATCTCATTTATTTTTAAACCAGTATAAACTACATTCGTTTTATACATAAATTGGTTGCCAATTTTTAATACATAACCTTCTTTTATCGCTGTTTGCAAATCGGCAACTTCGTTAGGATTACGCATAACTTGGAATTGGGTTAAAGCTGAAACTAATTGTTTGTTTTTATAAACTCCAATGGTTACTGGTTTTTGCGCATCTCTATTTTCATCAAAGTAGTTGAATCCAGTTGTGCCTTCGATAGCATCGTGAATATTAGTATAATTGGCTAAAATATCCCGAATTTTTTGGCGATCTTGTTTAATAGTTTTAGGAGTGCCAGTGATTTTAGCTTGTTTAATCGCATTGGCTAAGACTAAGGCACTATCATAAGCATAAGCGGCTGACCAATCTGGGTCTTTGTGGTATTTTTGTTGATATTCTTCTCTGAATTTTTGCGCCTGTTCGTTGGCAGTATCAAATATTAGCGGAGTAGCTACGTAGATGTCGTTAGTGTAATAGCCTGCATTGGCTTTTTCTTTGGGGAACTGGTCAAAGCCGTTGACGAAGGTTTGTTCTGAGAAGCCAGAGCCACTAATAATGTAGTTAGGAATAGCTTGGTCTTTGATTTGTTTTACTAATGAGATACCGTCGCCAGCTTGGGTAGCAAGTAATATAGCTCCTGCTGATTTATGATTATTCTTAATTTGTTGGACAATATCAGTAAAAAATTGTTGTTTATTGTTATCACTTGATTTAAAATCCCATTTGTAAGTAATATCTATATTTAAGTCTTGAGACGATTGTTCAAAAACCGAGGCGAGGTATTGACCATAGCCGCTATCATCATGAATAATGGTTACTTTGTCCAGTCCTAAAACGGTTTTAACATAATAAGCTAAAAATTGTCCAGAAGTACTAGCACTATAAATATTTCTAAAATACCACTGATTATTTTCAGTAACTTCCTTTTTAACTGAACCAGGTGTAATAGCTGGAATACCATATTTTTTATAAACTTTACCGCCAGTAATGGAACATGAACTATACCAATGACCAATAACAGCTAAAACTTTATTTTCTTCTACGATTCTCATGGCTTCTTTTTTAGCGGCAGAATCTTCTCCAGAACAGCTATTTTTATCATCAAAAATATCTAATTTAAATTTAACATTGTTTTTTCTATCACGATTAAGCTCGTCTAAATATAAATTAATTCCCTGTGTCATTAATTTGCCAGCCGCAGCTCCATCGCCAGACATAGGTCCAATAAAGGCGATACGTACTATTTGTTTGTTATCATATAACTGATCTTGCATGGCATTCCAAAAGAAGAAAGTTAAAATAACAACAATAGCTAATACGACAAAGTTTATTCTCATATATATGTTTACCTTTTATTTAAATACAGAATATTGGTAGCTTTGATAAATTATTATTATCATATATGCAAAAAGTTGGCTAAATTATCATTTTTCATAGTTAAATTTAAAATTTATATTCTCCAAATCAGTGTTTTTTATTTAAAATAGTTTTAAATTCAATAGCTTATGTTTATTTAGATAAATTTATATCTTTAACCAATGGAAAAGTTTTTCCTTCTGCAACAGCTTCTAATTCTTCATTACTTTGTAAATTATTAATTAAATCTTTATCTCCTTTAAAAAAGTGCATTTCTTGTCTCATAACTGCTGGAGAAATATTACTACGATTTAAATGAAACCAAACTCGAGTCCAAACTTCCTCTAAAATAAAATATTTTTCAGCATAATCTTTAGTGCAAAATGCTACCCAATAACAAGCTGCCCATTCATTAATTTCTTTAAAAAATACTATTGGTTTTGGGTCTTGGATAATTTTATTGCTAGATAATAAAGCATCTAATAGAATTTTTTTAATTTTCACTGGTGAATATCTAGGATGTATATATACCAAAGGCCATAACCAGTAATGATTGTCTGGATAATGGTAATTAATTATTGTTGCTTCAGCCGCTATACTATTTGGAATACTCATAACACTACCATTTCTTAATTGAAGTCTAGTTGCTCGCCAATTAATATCAACTACTTTACCTTCTTCATGATGTGAAATAGTAATCCAATCTCCCATCATAAAAGGACGTTCAATATTTATTATAACTCCAGAAAATACATTTGAGATATTAATTTGAATAGCTAAACCAATAATCATTACAATCACACTGGATGCAGCTAGTAAACTGGTAAAAGTTTGTTCATAAACAAAAACAATAATTCCAATAAATGTTGAAAAATAAATAATCATGGCAAAAAAGTGGCGAATAATAATTGGGAAAGGTCCAGTTTTGGCTTCTAAAGGTGTCCAAATAAAACGTTCGGTAGCACTATTAAGTAAATAAGCTGGTATTATCCACCATAATATGTCAAACATTTTAATAATTGCAATCATCTGATGAAAGGAAGTGTTATTTGCCAGCCATTCAGCAAAAATAATTTCACCTGATAATAGTAATATAAAAGCGCAAATAACTTGAAAAAACCAAGTTGATCTAGAATATTTAGTTTTATTACCTAATAAAGTTAAAATAATAAATAATATTCCACTGATTACCATAATATGATAAGCATGTTGATAAGCAAGAATACCGCGTAAAGTTAATTGGTCTTTTTTAATCTGAATTGCAACATTGAAACCAGAATATTCTACTTTTCCTTCAGGTTTTTCTAAATATTCAGGATTACCTGCTGAAAATTCTTGCATAATATTGGAAAAAAACAAAACCCGACTAATTTTCCAACCTTCTAAGGGATTAATAACATGGGATTTTGCTATTCTTTGAGTTAATGATTCATCTTTTGATACTCCCATACCTAAAATATCGGTTACATAAATTAGGTGATTACGAGTAAGAGAATGGTGTCGAAAACTAATACCTACTAAATGTTGTTTATAAGCATAAAAATCATCAATAAAATCGGCGCGAAAAGTACCATTAATTCGACATATACTATAAAAAATATTTTTTACCTGCTTTTTTTTACAAGCGGTTTGCAATTGTTCCTTTAATTTTTTGTGATTAATTGCATTAGTAAATTCTATATTTTGCGGATCAAAATCACCTTGATAACGAAACCATAATTTAAATTCCATGTCAAATTCTAGTTTTTTAACGTCAATACTATTTATATTAAGCACGTCCAAACCTACATAGACTACATTGGTCTTGTACATGTATTTATCATTAATTTTTAGAACATTTTGCTTTAAATGCGCTTGCGCAATTTCACTGGGATTACGTACAATTTGCAACTGAGTTAGAGCGGAGACAAAACGTTTATGCTTATATATTCCAAGTGAAACTGGTTTTTGCGCATCTCGACTATTATCAAAATAATTAAATCCAGTTACTCCTTCTATAGCACTATAAAGATTGGTAAAGTTTGCTAAGGTATCCCTAATTTTTTGCCTATCCTCTTTGATGGTATTTTCTGAACCTTGAATATTTGCCCGTTTAATTGCTTCCAGCAAAATCATAATAGTATCGTAGGCATAGGCAGCCGACCAATCATCAGGTATTTCGGAGTATTTAGTTTGATAATCTGCAAAAAATTGTTGGGCTTTTTCATTGGCGGTATCAAACATTAGAGGCGTTGCCACATAAATATCATTGGTATAAAAACCAGGAAATTCTTGTGAAATCGGATAGCTATCAAAGCCGTCGCTAAAAGTTTTTTCTGAAAGTGAGGAACCTCCAATAATTCGATTTTGAATTTGTTTATCTTTTATTAATTTAACTAGTTGCACCGCTTCGTTTGCTTGCACAGCTAATAGAATAATACCCGCTTTTTCTTCATTGGCTTTTAATTCTTGAGTAATATTTGCAAATTGTTCAGCTAAATTAGTTGCTTTATTATCATATTGCCAATGATATTTTATATCTAAATTTAATTTTTGCGCTTCTTTAAGAAATCCTTTTGCTAAATGAGAACCATAAGCCGACTTTTCGCTAATAATACTGACATTATTTTGTTCAAATACGTACTTAACATAATTGGCTAAAAATTGGCTAGGAATGTTAGCATTATAAACGTTTCTAAAATACCATTCGTTATTTTTAGTAACATCAATACTAGTTGAACCAGGAGTAATAGCTGGAATTTGGTATTGTTTGTAAATTTTACCTGCACTAATAGAGGCAGAACTATACCAATGTCCAATTACTGCAACCGCTTGATTTTCTTCGGCTATTTTAAGAGCTTGTAGTTTTGCTTCCGCACTTTCATTTTTATCATCATAAATGGTTAAAACAATATCTTTACCATTAATTCCGCCCCGTTCATTAATTTTATCTATATATAATTCAATTGCTTTTGTCATCAATTGTCCAGTGCTAGACATAGGACCAACAAACGCAATATGTATTGATTTACCATATTCTCTTAAATAGTCGTAATATGCGATTAAAACTACTAAAATTGATAAAATAATTGCAAACGAAATAAATATTTTTGCTTTCATAAATTTATGAGCTGTTATCTAAAATGCTAAACTTATTAGCCGTCTTAGATGATACACAAATATGTGTTTAATTTCAAAATCAAATAATTAAAATTTTTATTTTAGCATTAATGAATAGATATTAAACCTTTTATATAAAAAACCACTGATTAAATCTTAAAATTAAACTTATAATAGTTAGGACAGTTTTTATAACTTATTGTTATTAAATATTTTTTATTTCTAAAATAAATTTGAGAATACTTAATTTTTAAATAAGCTTAAAATTGAAAAACAGTGCGAACCATTGAAACTTAAAAATTTGCAACATTCATTGGTTCTATTAAGTTAAAGTAGGTTGATTTTTTATTTTGTTCAAAAGATTGACTAATTTTATGACTAAAATATGGATTATCTAAGATTTCTAATAAATACTCAGCAGGATTTTGGTTATGGTAAGAAGAACCTATTATAGACTCAAAATATGCCACCGCTTGTTGGGCATTTCCATAATAAGCAATAGCACCTTCATAATTCATTAACAATAAATTATCAAAACGCTTATAAGTATTGCAACTTGGTTGATGAATAGTAGCGATGGTGGTTAAATCATCCAACTGAGTTATGTTCTTTAATAGGGTGATAATCTTATCGGCATCAACTGATGACAAGCCTGAAGTTGGTTCATCTAAAAACAATACCAAGGGCATTGAAATTAATTCATGCGCAATATTTGCCCGTTTTCTCTCACCACCACTTAAACCACGAATCCCTGATTCTGAAGAACCAATTACTGTATTGAGAAACTTATCCAATCTTGTTTCGGTAAAACCCAAATTATGACCAGTCTGATAAATGATATATTTCCTAATACCACTTGGTAAATTGGAAAATTGGAGTCTTAAATTATAATTTAAAGACTGATAAACCGTTAATTCAGGAATCATAATATCATCTTGTGGTAAGTAAGCTAACCATTCTCGTACTTTACCATAACTTTGATAAACGTTAATCTTCTGTTTCCTCTTGGTAACAAAAACTTGTCCTGCGGTTGGAGGACGATAGCCACTAACTAAATCCAGCAAGGTACTTTTGCCACAACCTGCAGGTCCCATAATTGCCGTCATCGTTCCAGGAACAGCGTTAATATAAACTCCTTTGCAAATCTCTTTATTGGCTATTTCATAATACAAGGGCGTGGTTTTAATCCCAATACGTTCTCGTCCCCTAAATAATTGAGTATTAATTCCAATCGGTGTTTGCCCAAGTTTAATTTCATTATTACCAGCGGTTTTTTGAATAATTTCTTGCCAAACCTTTTTAGGTAAACGTTGTCCATCTACAAAAGTACCAATTTTAGAGGCTAAATCGCAAATAAATAAATGGTCTCGTACCCGCTTTAATATGGCGTGTTTTTTAGTAATACCAGGTACTTCCTTGGTGGTTAATCGAATCTGACATTTTTTATGACTGCCGATTAAAATTTCAAAATCGCCTCCAACCCCAACCGATTTGTCGTTATTTACCATACAATTATTGGTTTAAAGTAACTTCTTCAACAATAAATTTGTTACATAATGTGGAATGGGTAAGAGTTTGGACAATATGTTGACCATTATTACCCCTATCAGCGGGAGTAATCGTATCTATTTGCCTGTATCCAGTAATAACAATTTTTTGATTTATGAAATCCGCTAGAGTTTTAGGCGGTTCTGAATCTTCAATTAGTTTATATTCCAAAATAATTTCTTGCTGTTCTCCATATTGCAATACTAAATAATCGCTACCACCAGCACAATAACTCTGCTGTGATTTACTCCAAGATTTTTGGATAATTACTCCAGTTAATTGCTCTAATTTTGGTGGTTTTTCAGATATTTCCGACTGATAAAGTGAGGCAAACTCACTAACTTGTTGTACTGCATCATTTGCAACCACGGTTATAGAAACTAAACTAAACCAAGTGGCTATTAAGTAAGGCATTTATTTCTCCTGTTAATTATTTTGTAATTTAATATAAAGTTAGAAAAAGAACTATTTTTGGTAGTCCTAAAATAG